>DATFJZ010000063.1:0-9612 GCA_035268945.1 Desulfobacteraceae bacterium
TTTTGAAAAACCAATTTATCATGACAGCTTTTGGCAAGGACAGACCCGGTATTGTTGCCGAGATTTCCGAGCTTATTTTTGAAAACAAGTGCAGGCTGGAAGATTCCAATATGGGCAGGCTTGCCGACGAGTTCACCCTTATACTGCTGCTCAGCGGTACCGGTGAAAATCTCCAGGAAAAACTCTCCACGGAGTGCAAGCGGCTGGAACGGGAAAAAAACATTTCTGCGTTCATAAGACCCCTGGAGTTCCAGAGAATCGAGGAAAAAAACGGCGATGATTTGTTTACCATCAAGGTGGACGGCATCGACCAGGCCGGCATCGTGTATAAAGTGAGCAGGCTTCTGGCCGAGAACCGTGTCAATATCGAAACCTTGAGATCCAGAAAAAAACATCTGCCCAACACCGGTACCGCCATGTACAGCATGGAAATCACGGCAAGGATTCCCGACTCCATTTCCCATGAAGACCTGGAAAAGAAAATGGAAACCCTTGCCAATGATATTCATCTGGACATCAGGATCAGTTAAGATCTCAACAAAAATCCTGCGTTAACCTGGTACATTTTAAAATTTCCATGACCCTGGCAGCCAGTTTTTTGAAGATTCCTTGACAAAACCCCAATCCCATTTTATCGTAGAAAGAGATTAGATTCCTTTTTTCGCAGGGCGGGAGGGGGAGATCCCCCTTTTCGTTGCTGATAAAAATCATAACATCCAAAAAGGAGACATGCCATGACAACACCTCAACACTGCCCGGGTTTTGAACAGTTCAAGGATTTAAAATCGTTTACCTGCAAGTGTCCCAAATGCAATGCGTCAAAGGAAATCTTCTCCGATGAGTTTGACAAGCCCCATAAATGCGACAAATGCGGAGAAGAGATTGATTTCAACCAGTGCACCCTCGAAGGGGGCATGTAAACCGAACCACCAGGCCTTGCCATTGGCAAAACACCTTCGGCTCACGGAGGCTTTGCCATATAACCGGCATGGCCGGCCATGGTCATCCACCCGACCACAACGAAGCTGTTTTATTGGAGCCTGATTTTTCGTCAGGCTCCATGCCGTTCACAGGTGTATGGGTACAGTGGCCTTATGGTCCAACGGCTAGGGTTCTTTTCTGTAAATCCGGATAAAATCCAGATACGAGCGGGAGCGCTCACCCGTGTTGTCCGAATCATTCATGATGGCAAGGCTTGCCCTTGTTGGAGGGTTTTTCCCAAAGGCCTTTTTGTAGTCTTCACGGATGTTGACCTCTTCGTCGACCCATATACCACTCTTTTCTTCTCCTGCCTGGAGCAGGACCATCCTGGACTGGTCAGTGTAAGGACTGATCATGATCCTTTCGTTTTGTTTTCTGTTTGCCCAGACATAATTGAGGCTGCTGTCCGGGGGATACTCGCCGAACAACAGCCTTGCAGCCTTGTACTTAATGGTTTTTGCAAAACCGGCTTTTTCGGGATTGTATTGAAAAACGATGTAAACCCGGATGGAATAATCATCGCCGCTTTTTGTTGCGGCATCCCCTTTTCGGTAAACATTATCCACTTTCCAGCGCCATGCAGCCATTGGATGGGTGTACACGTCAAAACTTTTTTTATAGATCAACCCGGAAGCCGAATCATGACTCTCAGCGATGAGGGTTCCCTTTTCTGCCGCATAGGTGGATGCCCGTTCTATTTTTTCAAATGTCAATTCCCGCCAGTTTTCAAGGTCATTAAACTCCTCCCTGAAAAGGGTGACGTCATCTCCTGCCGAAGCAACAGAGAAGAACAGAACAAAGAAAAACAGAACACCCATACCAACTTTCATTGTAAGCTCCATACCTCGTCAGCTGTCAAATGGATTCCAGGGCCTCCAGAGCAGCCGCGTAATCTGGTTCCTGGGCGATTTCAGGCACCTGTTCGGTGTACACCACCTTCGAGGAGGGATCGATGATCACCAAGGCACGGGACAAAAGTCCGGCCAGGGGGCCCGTTGAAATGGTCACACCGTACGCTTTGCCAAAATCAGGGGAACGGAAGACAGAAGCGGAAACCACATCCTCAAGCCCTTCCGCCTCACAGAACCGTTGGTGGGCAAAGGGGAGATCGGCAGAGATGCACACCACAACGGTATTGCTTTTCCCGGAGGCCTCCTGGTTAAAACGTCTCACCGATGCGGCACACACCGGTGTATCAAGGCTTGGAAAAATGTTAAGAACGATGGCCTTGCCCTTCAGGGATTCCAGGGTAAGATCTGACAGATCTGTTTTGACCAGGCAGAAGCCGGGAGCCTCGGTATCAACAGGGGGGAGTGTACCGATGGTGTCAATGGGATTGCCCTTTAGCAGAATTTGCGTCATTTTTTCCTCCATTTTTGTACATTATTGCCTGGGATCAGACTTATTGAGCGGTTTTTCAATGGATCTATACTCGAGTCATACGTCAAAACCCCGGGGCTGTCAACAGGCAGAAACGCCGGGAACCATCCTTGCAGACGTTTTCAGTTGGATGCGTGAAACTCGAACTTTTCGTTTCTGATCAGCTCATGGCAGGCATCGGCGGCATCGGCATCATAGAGTTTGCCCCTGTTCTTTGAAATCTCCTCCAGGGCAACATCGATGCCCAGGGCCGGGCGATAGGGTCTGTGGGAAGAGATGGCTTCAACAACATCGGCCACCGCCAGGATTGACGCTTCACAGAGGATCTCACTGCCCGAAAGTCCCTTGGGATACCCAGAACCGTCCCTGCGCTCGTGGTGCTGGTGAACGATTTCGGCAAGGGGGAAGGGAAAACTGACATCCTTGAGAATGTCAAACCCCACCTGGGGATGGGATTTGATCAGGTTAAACTCTGTTTCTGACAGCCGGCTCGGTTTTGACAGCAGCTCTGCCGGTATGGAAATCTTTCCCAGATCGTGGACCAAGCTTGCCATGTGGATATTTCCTGCCTGCTCTTCGGGAAGTGCCATGTGTCTGGCCATGGCGAAGGCAAGATCGGCCACCCGTTTCTGGTGCCCGGAGGTGTAGGGGTCCCTTGCCTCAACGGTGAGGGAGAGGGAGTGGATCATGCCTTCCAGGATCTTCTGGGACTGATCCAGAGACTGCTTAAGCTCCCTGCGCATGAGCCGCTCCCGGAGAACCCTGTTCAGGCGGATGGAAAACTCTCTAAGATCAAAGGGCTTCTGGATAAAATCGCTTGCCCCTTTTGCAATGGCATTTTCATAGGTAACGTCCTTGATGTAACCGGTCATCATGATCACATCCTGGTCATGATGCTGCCGGATCCTTTCGGTGAGCTGGATGCCGTCCATCCGGGGCATGGCAATGTCGGTAATCACCACATCCACGGCTTCTCTGGCAAGTATCTCCAGGGCCTCTTCACCGTTTGAAGCGGTAAAGCAGGCATAGTTGTTTCGATGTACTGTCTTCTCGACCAAATGCCTGATGGAAGGCTCGTCATCCACCACCAGGATGGCCATCTGTTGCTGGATGGATTCACTCATATTCCTGTCCGTTGAAGCGTTGTCAATATTGTCAAAACAGGCGGCTGAAAAGTCAAAAAAGACAATCATGCAAGCCTGACCCTTACCTTGTACTGTTCTGCTACCTTAAAATGAATTTTAGTCTACCATTACCAAAATCCCCAAGTCAATTCAATAAACCGCAAACCGGCAAAAACCATCGATGCCTCTGTGCCACGGAGGGGTCCATGAACCGGAAAATCCCGCCAATGATATGATAAATGACGATAATTGAATGGTTGATTTCATCAGGGTTTGCTTGACAGAACTCGCCGGCTCATATTACAAACAGTGGAATCCGTTCCTTGCTATCGGCCTTTTCCGGCGGCATCAGGCCGGATTTACCGGCAAACAACAACAGTATTCACAGGAGAAACGATTTGAAAGGATTAATTATTGCCGCCCACGGCAGCAGAAAAGCAGAATCCAACGATGAGATTGTACAGCTAACCAGAAATCTTTCAGCCATTTCAGGGGAACACTTTGACCTGGTTGAATGTGCTTTTTTACAATTCACCGGCCCGGACCTGGAAGAGACCATCACCGGCATGGTGGAAAAGGGGATTGAAAAAATCGTGGTATTCCCCTATTTTCTAGGCTCCGGCAGCCACGTAACAAAGGATATCCCGGAAATTCTCTCTAAAATGGAGACAAAATATCCCCGGATACAAATAACGGCAACAAGGCATCTCGGGGCTGCTAAGGGAGTAAAAGAACTGATTCTTAAAGAGGTGCCGAAGCAATAATTGCCAAGGAGAAGCTTTGCCTGGGTCGTTATCGGTGGTTTTGCTTGAATGATGATCAAGGCCCTATATTTCCAACCCTGAACCCTAACCTGGAGGTGTTTATGCGTGTCCAGCAGTTTAAGTATTCAGCAGACAACCTGGGATACCTGGTCTACGGACCCAGAACCGGTATCGCCATTGATGCCGGGGCGGTTGACAAGATCCTTGCCTTTGCACAAGAGAACCGCATCGAGATTGCCCATGTGACCAACACCCATTCCCATTACGACCACACCCCCGGCAACCAGGCCCTGCTGGAAAAAACGGACGCCCGGTTCATCGACTGCCGGGCGATAACAGACGACAGAACCCTCTCCCTTGACGGAGAAACCCTGGAGATGTTCCCGACTCCGGGCCACACAGCGGATTGTGTCACCTTCAAAGGAGATGATTTTCTCATCACCGGGGACACCCTGTTCAACGGAACCGTTGGAAACTGCTTTTCAGGGGATCTTCACGCCTTTTTTATCTCCATCAAACGGCTCATCGCCCTGCCGGGCAGCACAAAAATCTATGCAGGCCACGATTATGTCGAGGAATCCATCGCCTTTGCAAGAACCATTGAAACAAAAAATCCCCACATGGAGGAATACCTGAAAAAATACGATCCCGCCCTGGTGGTTTCCACCCTGGCCGACGAGCTCAAGGTCAACCCCTATTTGCGGTTCAATACCCAGGACATGATAGACAATTTAAAGCAGAAGAACATGCCCGTTGACACGGAATTTCATCGGTTCAAATCCATCATGGAAGTATATTAACCCGGCTTTTCCGCCATTGCCAAAAAGGCCAGGAAACCATGAACAACTATTTTTTCACTATGATCGACACCCCTTCCCCGGTTTTTTTCCTCATCGCAGGTCCCTGCGTGATTGAAGACAGGGATACCACCCTTGCCATTGCAGAACGGCTGAAACAGATCACCGGAAAACTGGGGATCCCGTTTCTATTCAAGGCCTCCTTTGACAAGGCCAATCGAACCTCCATGGACTCCTTCCGGGGGCCGGGATTTGAAAAGGGTCTGAAAATCCTCGACGAGATTAAAACCGGGCTGGACCTGCCGGTGATTTCCGACATCCACCTGCCTGACCAGGCAGCAGAGGCGGCAAAGGTGCTGGATGTGATCCAGATTCCGGCCTTTCTCTGCCGCCAGACCGATCTCATTGCAGCGGCCTGCCGCACCGGCAGGCCGGTGAACATCAAGAAGGGGCAGTTTCTCTCCCCCTTTGACTGCCGAAACATCATTGACAAAGCCCGATCCTCCGGCAGCCGTGACATTTCCATAACGGAACGGGGAACAAGCTTCGGGTACAACAACCTTGTTGTGGACTTCAGGTCCATGGCGATCATCGGCAGCATGGGGGTACCGGTGATTTTTGATGCCACCCACAGTGTTCAGCTCCCCGGGGGCCGCGGTGGCACCTCTGCAGGCGAGCGACAATTTGTGCCGGTCCTCTCCAGGGCAGCCGTTGCTGCCGGGGCCCAGGGACTGTTCATGGAGACCCACCCCGACCCTGACAAGGCCCTGTGCGACGGACCCAACTCCCTCCCCCTGGACGACATGGAGCCACTGCTCTCCAAACTGCTGGCCATTAAACAGGTGACCGGATGACACCACAACTCGAAACCATAAAACTGCTGCTGCTGGATGTGGACGGCGTACTTACCAGGGGCCAGGTGATCTATTCCGATTCAGGGGAGCAGATCAAAAGCTTTCACGCACGGGACGGCCTGGGATTGAGACTTCTCATGGACAGCGGCATCCAGGCGGGGATCATCACCGGCCGGACATCCAGGGCGCTTTTCCACCGCTGTGACAACCTGGGCATTGACCTTGTGCTTGACAACATAAAAGAGAAGGGAAAGGGACTCAAGACAATGTCCGACCGGACAGGGATCCCGTTTGACCAGATCGCCTTTGTGGGAGACGATCTCATCGATCTTTCCGCCATGAACCTGGCAGGCCTTGCCATTACCGTGCCGGACGCCCCCCGGGAGGTAAAAGAAAGGGCAGCCATCGTTACAACGGCCAGGGGCGGTGAAGGGGCGGTCAGGGAGGTGTGCGAAGAGATTCTCAAGGCCCAGGGGATGTGGCAAAAAGCGATACAGCACTTTCTTCAATAGCAAGGGGCCAGGCTTGCCCGGAAATCAGCGCCATGGAATCAGGGCCATAAAAACAATAAGGAAAACATGACATTTCAGAAAAACAGACTCAACAGAAGGGTCATACAGGACCTCAAGCAGCGGTCAACCATTGGCATTGGGTTCTATCTTCTTCTGGCCTGCATCGTTCTGTTCACGGACAGCTTTGATCAACGCCATCCCCTTTTCGCCTCTGTTTTTCTGTTTTCCACCACTGCCATCTGTCTGTTCAGAGTGTTACACCTCTTGGTGGCAAAATGGTCGTCTGATCGGTATGAAACCCTCCACAACAGAATCTTCATCACCAGTGTCATTGTAACGGCGGTGATATGGGGATCGGGGTTTTTCTACTTCATGTCCCAGGAGGGGGAGCACAGTTCAAAACTATTGATGAGCATCTGCACCGCCGGTCTCAGCGCCGGAGGCGTTGTCGCCTTTCTGCCCCACTTCCCCCTCGCCCTTGGGTACAACTTTGCCACACTGCTGCCCGCGGGCATCCTGATGCTGACAACGGGCAGCAACGTCTCCCTTGCCCTGACCATAGACCTGTTTGTTGCTTACCTTGCGTTAACGGCCTACAGGGGAAACAAAGAGTACTGGCAGGCCCTGGAAAATGAGTTTCTCCTTGAAAAAGAGTCAAAAGTACTTGAAACGATGAGCATGGTTGATGCCCTGACCGGTCTGTACAACCGCCGCTATTTTGATGAACAGCTCAAGCATGAGTGGAAACGGGCCGTTCGAAACCAGACAGCCATTATCATGATCATAATGGACATTGACAACTTCAAAGCCGTGAACGATACCTTCGGCCACCTGGCAGGTGATGCGTTTCTGAAAAACACCGCTGCCCTGCTGACCCGGGTGTTCCAGCGAAGCACCGATATTGTGGCCCGGTACGGAGGAGAGGAGTTTGTGGTGGTGCTGCCCGGAGAGACCCTTGAGATGGCAAATGCCTTTGCAGAAAAGATCCGCAGCCACATGGCGAATCATTCCCTGACTTACAACAACCATGCCATCAGAACCACCATAAGCATGGGAATTGCCTGCTGCACACCAGGGCGCTGCGACACCGAAGATTCGCTTATTTCCAATGCCGATTCAGCCCTTTACCAGGCCAAGAACAGTGGAAAAAACAGGATTATAAACAGGTAACACAGCTTTCAGCGCTGAAAACCTGGAGAGGAAAAAATGAAATATATCGGAGCCCATGTCAGTGCGGCAGGCGGCGTTGCCAACGCCCCGGTCAATGCCCACAAAATAGAAGCCACGGCCTTTGCCCTTTTCACCAAAAATCAACGCCAGTGGAAGGCAAAACCCCTGGAGGAAAACGCCATCGCCCTGTTCAATGAAAACTGCCGAACACTGGGGTATGGTCCGGAACAGATCCTGCCCCATGACAGCTATCTGATCAACCTTGGCCATCCTGAACCGGCAGCCCTGGAAAAATCCAGAGCCGCCTTTGTTGATGAACTTCAGCGCTGTGAACAGCTTGGCCTTGGGACACTGAACTTCCACCCCGGCAGCCATCTGAACAAAACAGGGGAAAAAGAGTGCATCAAAACCATTGCAGAGTCATTAAACCGGGCCATGGCAGAAAACAGCACCATCACCCCTGTCATCGAGAACACCGCAGGCCAGGGAACCAATATAGGGTATCGCTTTGAACAGATTGCCGATATCATCGACCAGGTTGAGGATAAAACCAGGATAGGGGTCTGCATCGACACCTGCCACGCCTTTTCCGCAGGGTATGACCTCAAGTCAGAAGAGGGGTTTTACCAGACCTGGCAGCAGTTTGACACCATCATCGGCTTTAAACACCTCAGGGGGATGCACCTCAACGATTCAAAAAAGGTCTTTGGTTCACGGGTGGACCGCCACGAAATGCTGGGGAAAGGCTCCCTGGGCATGGCGGTGTTTCAGCGGATCATGGAGGACCACCGTTTTGACAACATCCCCCTGATCCTTGAAACCCCCGACCCTGACAGCTGGTCCCAGGAGATCGCCCTGCTCAAGGGATTTTCCTGAATCTTCCTTTAAAAAACCTCCACTGGCCGGGTTTGGGAAACCCCGGGTCATTTTTTCCGTTTCCGTCGTTTTGGTTTTGTTTTTCCCCGGCTCCGGCTTCTGCTGCGACTGTCCGACGGTGCCATTTTAACAAGCCTGGGAGCAAACCGGGCAATGATCGCCACAAGGTCCTTCTGCTGCTCCATGACCTGCTCGATCTCCTTGTATGCCATGGGAGCCTCGTCAAGACCTGCCGAGATCAGTGTCACCCCTTTTTTTATCAGCAGATCGTGGAGTTCCTGCCATTGAAACCGTTTGAAGGCGGCATTGCGGCTCATCCGCCTGCCGGCGCCATGGGCAGCGGAATTCAGGGATTTTTCGTTACCAAGCCCCTTGACAACAAAGGCCGGGGAGGCCATGGAGCCGGGGATAATTCCCATGACCCCACGACCGGCAGGGGTTGCCCCTTTTCTGTGAACCACCACCTCTCTCTGGTGGACCCGCTCCTTCCAGGCAAAGTTGTGGTGGTTTTCCAGGGTGAACAGGGACGCGGCCCCGAGGTTAGCCAGCACCGCCTGGTGGATGATCTCGTGGTTGGCGGAAGCGTATCGCCCCATGAGCTCCATTGCCAGCCAGTATTCCCCGGCCTCGGATCTGTTCAAGTCCAGCCAGGCAAGGTTGTTCATCCCCCTGGGAAGCTCGGGGTGGAGCTTTTTGGCAACCAGACTGTAGTGGTCGGCAATGGCGGCGCCTGCCCCCCTGCTGCCGCTGTGGGTCAACAGGGCAAGGTAGGTCCCCCTGGCAAGGCCGGGCTGGTCCTTGTCGACAACCAGCCGGCCAAACTCGGCAAAATGGTTGCCGGCCCCGCTGGTGCCAAGCTGTTTCCATGCCCTGTCCTTTAACGCCTTTGTCTGGGAACAGAACCCCCACTGTTCATCCATGACCCTGTGTGTCTTCGGCCTTGAGAACTCCCTGCCCACGCCAAAGCGTGTCTCCTGTTCCAGGGCCAGTCTGAAGTCTGTGCTGCGGCGGCAAAAAGCATCGTAGGGGATGTCCAGCACACTCATCTTCATCCGGCAGGCGATGTCCACACCAACGGCATAGGGAATCACGGCGTTTCTTACGGCAAGCACTCCGCCGATGGGAAGCCCGTACCCCTTGTGGGCATCGGCCAT
>DATFJZ010000064.1:0-8821 GCA_035268945.1 Desulfobacteraceae bacterium
ACCGGGACGACCGTGAGAGTGCCCCGCTACACCCTCCGCGACCTGGCGCGAGCGGCGTGACCAGAACCCGTCTCAGGGACGGGATCGAGTTCGCGGGACCATGCCGGCGGGGCTGTCGCAACACGTTCGTGTATACAGCCCCAGTATACACACATCTCCGCGGCAGTGTTCAGCCCTCCTCTACGATGAACTTCTCCGCTTCCAGCGCTGCCATACAACCGGTACCCGCTGCGGTAACCGCCTGCCGATACGTCTTATCCTGGACATCACCGGCGGCAAACACCCCCGGCACCGAAGTGGCCATGTGCTGGTCGGCGATGACAAACCCTCCCTGGTCAAGTGCTACCGAATCATTGACAAAGGCCGTGTTGGGAAGGATGCCGATCCAGATAAAGCACCCGTTGGCCTTTATGGATTCTTCTTCACCGGTCTTCACATTCTTCACCTGGACATTTTCGATGCCAAAGAGACCGTCCATGCCTGTCACCACGGAATCCCAGACAAACTCGATTTTCTCGTTGTCAACGGCCCGTTCCCTGAGGATCTTTGCCGCCCGGAGTTCATCCCTGCGGTGAACCAGGTAGACCTTTTCGGCAAACTTGGTCAGGTAAACCGCCTCCTGTACGGCAGTGTCTCCCCCGCCAACGGCAACAACGGTCTTGCCCTTGAAAAAAGGGGCGTCGCAGGTGGCGCAAAACGAAACCCCCTTGCCCGAGAACTTGTCTTCCCCGATGTTGAGTTTCCTGGGAGAGGCTCCGGTGGCAATGATGACGGATCGGCAGGTGATCTCTCTGCCGGACAGGTTCAGTGTTTTGACATCCTTTGAAAGATCCATGCTGTTCACTTCAGCCGTTTCGATTTCAAGGCCCAGGTTTTTGGCCTGGGTGAGCATCTTTTCCCCGAGGTCAAACCCGGTTATTCCCTCGGGGAACCCCGGATAGTTCTCCACCCAGTCCGTTACGATCACCTGCCCCCCCGGAGCGGCCTTTTCAACCAGCAACACGTTCATCCTGGCCCTTGCCGCATAAATACCTGCGGTGAGGCCGGCAGGTCCGGCACCGATTATTACAATATCATAATCACTCTGTGGCATGTTTCTGCTCCCTTGTCGCAAGCAAACCGCAGCCCATTGCTGTAAAATGGCTCAACGTCACTTACCTGTCTGCGGCTTGAAATGGTTTAAACAATGCATTCAACGTTCCGGTCCGGGATTGATTCACCGGGGTCAGGATTGTGTTAATGTAAGCAAGCCTGACCCCGGCCCATTGGAAAGTTGATCAATTAACCGTTGATAACGGTTTTGATGCTCGCCTCAAGCTTGTCCTTGCCAACCATTCCAACCACCTGCTCTGCCACCTTGCCGTCCTTGAACAGAATGATGGTGGGAATGGCCTGGATCCCGTATTTGCTGGGGGCAACAGGTTCTTCATCCACGTTGATTTTTGCAAAGACCATTTTGTCTCCATAGGTTTTTTCCAGATCTTCAACAATGGGGCCGATGGCCTTGCACGGACCGCACCATGGAGCCCAGAAGTCCACCAGGACAGGTTTTTCAGAATTAATCACCTCATCTTCAAATGCATCGTCTCTAATATCTTTTGTCATAGCAGCGTTCCTTTATCGTTTGTGTTAATGTGAAATATCATGTAAATATATGTTCTTGTAAAGGCTTTGTCAATAAAATGGAAAAATCAGCAGATTTTTCATCCAAAGAATCCAAGGATAGTCAAGGAGGAAGAATGGTCAGAAAAATTAAGGCAGGCACCCTGGTTTCCGGAGGAGGCTCCAACCTCCAGGCGATCATCGATGCCTGTTTTGACAATAGAATCGCTGCACAGATTGTTTTTACCGGCAGTGATAATCCCGGTGCCGGGGGGCTTGACAGGGCCAGGGCGGTGGGCATTGACACCTTTGCCGTGGATTATAAAAAGATCATCCGTCAGGCCCGCCAGGACCCGGCATCCCTTGTCCTGCCCGATGATTTTGACCTTGATCGGACAATGGCGCTGCAGAACCTGATCCCGGAAAGTGCCGGGCAGGAGAAAATCTCTTTTTTTCTGAAAACAAGGGCTGCTGCGGAAAAAGCACTTCTGGACCACATTTTGCCCTATGATGTCGACCTTTTGGTCCTTGCCGGGTTCATGCGGACCCTCACCCCGTACTTCATCGACAGGATCAACGGCAAAACCGGTGAGCAAAAGATCATGAACATCCACCCGGCCCTTCTCCCGGCCTTCCCAGGCACAGATGGCTACGGGGACACTTTCCGGTACGGCTGTAAGGTTGGCGGGTGCACCGTTCACTTCATCGACTATGGCGAGGATACCGGTCCGATCATCGGACAGAAGGCCTTTCAGATCGAGGACGACGACACCCTGGAAACGGTGAAGAAAAAGGGCCTTGCCCTGGAGTGGCAGCTCTATCCGGAATGCATCGACAAATTTGCCAGGGAACGGTCTGCCTGAAGCCGTTTTTTTTAATTGATGATTCTGAGCATCAGGGGAATGGCCGTCATGGTGCCAACGGTGCTGCCGAGGTTTGTAAAGACAACCACCAGAAGGATACGCGTGACACTGTTTCTCCAGAATCCCCTGATGGAGGTGATATCAACGGGGATGGCTTCAAGGTCCTTGACCTTGGGCTTTCTGGAAAAGGCCTCCACCAGACCGGATACCCAGCCTGCCGCGATCATGGGGTTCAGGGAGGTCAACGGCGCCGCCAGAATCGAAGAAACGATGGTGAAGGGATGGGCCATGGCAGCAATGGCGCCAATGCCGGCAAAGATGCCGTTTGCCGCAATCCACATCCAGATCATCTCCTTGCCCGCATTGCCGCCCTTCATGAAAAAACCGGCAGTGAAGAGCAGAAAAATGGCCCCTGGGATCAGCCATTTCATCACCTTTCCAAGGTTTCCCCCGGGGGGGATGGTGTCCAGGCGGTCAAGGCTGTTTTTTTTTTCACCTGCCAGATAGCGCTTTATCCCCGGTACATGGCCTGCTCCGACAACGGCGACGATTTTTTCGCCAGGGGCCTGCCGGATTTTTTCGGCGAGGTATTGGTCCCGTTCATCGATGAGGATCTTTTCCATCACGGGGTGGGATCGCTTGACGTCGGCCAGGAGGGTCTGCAGAATGTCCTCCTGCTTCATCTGTTCAATCTCCTCTTCGGTGATCTCATCGGAGCTGCCGAGGGAGAAGATCAGCTGGAACATCAGCTTGGTTTTTTCCCAGAATCCCATGCCCCTCCAGACCCTGGAGAGGGTGGTCTGTATCTCCCTGTCCGCAGGGACGGTCTCGGCACCGACAGCCTCTGCCGCATCCACGGCATTGATCATCTCCTGACCGGGCTGGATGTCAAATTTTTCGGCAATTTTTTTCTGAAAAGAGGCCAGGAGAAGATTCATCAGCAGGAGCAGCGCTTTTTTTTCCTTGATGACCTTGACAATGTCCATGTTTCGCCATTTGTCGTTGTCCCTGATCGAGGCAAGCCGGGAGGTGCAAAGCTCGACACAGACGGTGCCGGGCTTCTCATCGGTGATGATTTTCGTGACAAGATCGGCACTTTCCCTGGATACGTGGGCCGTGCCAACGAGGATAATCTCTTTTCCATTGCAAACGATGTGGTCGGTCATGTTTGTTTTATCCGTTTCCTGGTTTTCCATTCTGCATCAATACCCTTTTTTGATCACAATCTGTCTGGCGTTGTTGTTTTCTGCCCCTGTCTGGTACTCGATGATCCAGTTTTTAGAATAGCCCCGCCCCCGCCGGTTGGTCGGTCAGGGCTCTTAATCGGTTATCCCATAAAAAACCTGGATTATCGAAGTGGTGTGGACCTGAATTTCGGTCATCCAGACAGGATAAGTCATACATCATAACCATTATTTCAGACATGGCAAGGGAAAAGTCGGTTTGATCATAATTTCTACCGGAGCCCACGGATCGGGAGGAACCCCCGGGTCGGGTTTTTTCCGTCGTCCATCACTCTCCCTCAAAAGATGATTGACCTTGGCCGGGTTTTCTGGTATGCAGACGAATCATGAAATCAATTGACGAACAAATACTGAGAACCACCAAGGAGATTGTGGTGAAATTCATCGAGATGGGCAGGCTTTCTCCTTCCAGCATTCATGAATCCTTCAGGGATGTCCATGAAACGGTAAGGGAAACGGTCAAGGGCAAAAACCAGGGTGACCGGGAGCCGACCGACCCGTCCTGAAACTAGGGTGATATCCCGCTGCAGTGACCGTTTAGGATCGCAGATGAAATAAGGTGAGTCATCGCCTTACCCACCATGTTGTAGAAAAAGGAGAGATAACCGATTCAGAGGAAATCAGCATCTGCTCCATGATCCATAATCTGGGGCAGATCATTGTTCTTTATTATCATCCTGAAGCCTATTTTCGTATCAAAACCCTTGCCCGTTATAAACAGAGCAATAAACGGCGAGCCGCCAGGAAAGTCCTCGGTGTCACCTATGACGCCATCGGTATTCATTATGCCGAGAAGTGGCGACTGCCGTTTACCCACGTTGAAAGCCTCAGGGTTTGTTATTTCAACCGCATTGGAAAAACCAGGGAGAATTTTGTCGTCAATCTTCCCTTCTGTGCGACGGAACTGTGTGCCTTTGCCGGCGGCGTCCTGGACGGAAAGCAGACCCTACGGCTGAGAGAACTGATCAACTCCCTGAACATGTTTTCCAGGGACCTTGGCAACATCCTGGACAAGGCATGGAGCGATACCAACCAGTTTGCCAAACAGCAGAAAGTAAAGATCAAAAAGCGGTCCCTGTCCGAAATTGCAGCCACCGGATAATCCGGTTCAGGTCCATGCTCCTGCTTACGAAGCCTTTTTCTTCCCATGGAGCCTTCAGGCATCATTGTTGAGTACGGGGTACCTCCGGGTGTCATGGCTGCACATACCCTGGTCGCAATGGCAACCATTGAAGGGGCAAACGCCCCCAGAGAAAAACCGTATGGAAGAGTTTCGTTTGACCATGGGCCCTAAATTGCAGCTCGATGAAGCTGCGGGCCTGATCATAACAGGGTAAAGACCATCTATTTGTAAACGGGACCACTTTTGATGATGTCCTCAATCTCTTTGCCAGAAAATTCAGACTTCTAATGCTGGAGGCCATTGAAAGGGCTTTCATCTCCGAGGCAGGATGTCAATGGATTCCCTTGCTCGAGGAACTTTTTGAACTCATCTGAGGTTCTTTCATCATTTGCAACTTCCTCCCAGAAATCACAGGCAGCGGCTTTTACGGTATTGATCCACTCCTCATCTAAAAGTGTTTTTAGGCTGTGAATCGATCTAAAGGATCGATGCGTTGGCATCTCATATGGTGGCACCTCCCCCCCGCTTTTTGGCGCAAATCCCATTGAACACATATCGTACACAGGCAATAGTCTAAACTTATCATTTTCGATCGCCAAGCTCAGATTTCCTAAGTGCATATCGGTATTGTAAATCAGCTGGCCAAACAACCATAAAGATTCGGTGAAAAGAACATCCTCTGAATCAACCAGATCATTATCGAGCAACACGCTCATCACCTGTGGCCAGTTGTCCCCCAAACCCGCATATTCGGCATCAATCGCTTCAAGGGAAATCATAGAGGACCGGCCGGCCTTCTGATGCCTGTCCATCCTTTTCGTTTCGAGGAAATAACGGTTATCCATTTCAAGCAGTCTCGACGTGGTTGCTGGGAATATATGCTTGTTCAACATATTTGCCGCATGATGTTCCGTAATGAGAATGTCTCGCCATCTGTCAGCCACGGGATTGTTTCCCTTTGGGGAGAATTTAACGATCACATGGGACGATAATTTCCCATTGTACGTCGTGAATTTGGGTTGTTCCCCACCGGCAGATGACCCCGGGGGGACATTCATCACGCGGTCTGCAAGTACAGGATACTTTTCTTCTGAAAGCGGAGTCGGGTGCCCTTTGACTCTCAGCAGGGCCTGTTCTCCAAAAACAATGTTCCCGGGTAAATCTTCACCATTGGCAATCAGATAGCGGCCCACATGTTCGGTTGTCCAGCGCTTGGGATTTGAGGGGAAAGCACCGGTGGCCGTGGCAAGCCACTGGGCAATTTGCCTCCCTAAAAAACCCTGGGGCCTTACGTCGTAAAGAAAATATGGCAAGCCATCATATAAGCCATCATTCCCTTCGCCAAGCAGCAGCGGAGACGTCTCTTTGACAGGAGCCACCAGAAATCCGCCATGAACCAGCGGACGCAGGTACGCCAGTAAATCAAAATTTCCCTGGGTATTTATGATTCCTATCGGTAATTTGTCTCCACCACCAAAGGCATTACAAGTGGCGGCATATTTAACGGACCGCCCTTTTTGCAGTGGGATAATGCGATCTCCCTCTCGTTTAATGTGCCGGGCAACAGAACTCTGGCTTAATCCTGTGGCCGCCTGGATCTCTTTGGATGTTGACGGTCCCCGTGATAGATATTTTCTTATTGATATGACCATAATCGTAATGCTCAGTGCGTTATTTGACTAAGAATATGAATAATAAAATTTGATCCATTATATTTAAAATAGTGAACAATTAAAAGTATATAAAAATTAACCTTGTTTGTAACGACTCATTGTATGGGTAAAAAATAGAATGTCAAGTCAAATTTGCTGACACCGGCCCTGGTTCAGACGTTCCGGCCTGGTTCGCCAGGGCAACTTCATCATGTGCAGGACCCCCGGCCCAGGTCAGCAATGGGGTCCGATGGCGGGATGATACCTGGGATGATGCTCTGGTCCGGTTGGTCAATGGGCCTCCGCCCAGTTGGCACCGGAGCTGACATTGACCTTCAGGGGCACCTTCAGGTCAAACACCTTTTCCATCACTTCCGTGGCAAGCTTGACGAGTGTTGCCTGCTCTTTTTCCGGTGCTTCAAAAACGATCTCGTCGTGGACGGAGATGACCATCCTGGAGGCCATGCTGTTTTTTTTCAAGGCTCTGTCCATGTTGATCATGGCAAGCTTGATGAGGTCCGCGGCACTGCCCTGGATGGTGGTGTTCACGGCCATCCTTTCGGCAAATTTTCTCATGTTTGTGTTGGATGCGTTGATGTCGGTGATTTTCCGCTTTCTTCCCAGCAGGGTTTCCACCTCCCCTCTCTCCCGGGTCTGTTCAATGGTGGTATCAATGAAGTTTCTGACACCCCTGTACCTGCTGAAGTAGTTGTCGATGTAAGTCTGTGCCATCTTTCGGCTGATATCCAGCTCGTTTGACAGGCGGTAGGCGCCCATGCCGTAGACAATGCCGAAATTGATGGCTTTGGCCTGACGTCTCAGGTCATCGGTGATGAAATCGGGAAAGACCTGGAACACTTCGGCGGCGGTCCGGGTGTGGATGTCCTCGTCATTGCAGAAGGCTTCGATGAGGATCTCGTCGTCGGCACAATGGGCAAGGAGCCTCAGCTCGATCTGGGAATAGTCGGCCGCCACAAGGAGGGAGCCTTTTTCGGGAACAAAGGTCTCCCGGATTTTTTTCCCTTCACTGCTTTTGATGGGTATGTTCTGGAGGTTGGGCTCGGAGCTTGAGAGCCTTCCCGTCGCCGTTATGGTCTGGTTGAAGGAGGTGTGGATCCGTTCTGTTTCCGGGTGGATCAGCCCGTAAAGGGCATCGGAGTAAGTGGATTTCAGCTTGCTGATGGAGCGGAAACGCAGGATCTTTTCCGGCAGTTCGTGGTGTTCGGCAAGGCTTGTCAGCACATCCACATCCGTTGAATACCCTGTCTTTTTTTTGGTCTTTTTCTGCACGGGCAGCTTGAGCTTCTCAAAGAGGATTTTTCCCAGCTGCTGGGACGAGTTGATGTTGAATTCTTCCCCTGCCAGGGCAAAGATCTCCTGTTCCATCAGGTCAAGTTCCTGTTCAAAGGTTTTGGAAAGCTCTGTCAGTCCGTCTCTGTCCACTTTTATGCCGGTAATCTCCATCTCCCCGAGAAGGGTGACAAGGGGCATCTCGATCTCGGTCATCAGGGGTTCAAGCCCGTTTTCCCTGATCCGGCGATTCAGTGTCTCCCAGGCCATGAAGGTAATGTCGGCATCCTCACAGGCGTAATCCACCGCCTCCTCGATGGCCACCTGCCTGAAACTGATCTCTTTCTGCCCTTTGCCGGCCACATCTTTGTACTTGATGGTTTTATGGCCGAAAAGGTCCATGGCAATGGTGTCAAGGCTGTGGCTTCTCACGGCGGGGTTGAGGAGGTGGGAGGCGATCATGGTGTCGAAATGAATGCCCTGCATGGTTATCCCGGCCCTGGCAAGAACAATATAGTCGTACTTGATGTTCTGCCCGGTCTTTTTAATGGCCGGGTTCTCCAGGAGGGGCTTTAAGATGGCCAGTACCTCATCAACATCCGGCTGGGCATGGCCCTGGCTGTTTTCGTGGTCCACGGGGATGTAAAAGGCCTTGTGCGCCTCTATGGCAAACGAGAGACCGACAAGGGAGGCAAGCATGGGATGCTTTGATGTGGTTTCCGTGTCAATGGTAAACAATTCAGCTTTTTCAAGCCGTTTGACCAGTTCCTTGATCTCTTCGATGTCTGTGACACATCGGTACTCCTTCTGGACCTTGGGGCTGTTTTCGGCAAATTCGTTGTAGAGTTGTTTGAATTCAAGTTCTTTAAAGAGGGCGGAGAGTTCCTCTCGGTTGTATGGGGAGATCTTGAACGCATCAATCTTTTGGTCGACAGGGGAATACCGGTCAATGGTGACGAGGTCCCTGCTGAGGAAGGCCTGGTCCCTGTTTTCGGTGAGTTTTTTGTAAAGGCTTTTTTTGCTTTTCAGGGCATCGAGGTTTTCATA
>DATFJZ010000065.1:0-2555 GCA_035268945.1 Desulfobacteraceae bacterium
ATCGCTTGGTCAAAGGGGTCAACACGGCCCTGCAAAAGGATGTGACCGGTGTCATGATCAAGGGCAAACAGCGCAGATCATCAAAAACCATCGGCAACTCACCGTCCGCATGCTGTGTGCGGACCATGGCTTACAAAAGAACCACGGAGGCGAACCATGTCATTGACAAAACTTGACAAAGCCCTGGATCAGGAGGTAGAAAACCTGAAAGAGCAGGGAACGGCAAAACCGCCGGAAAGGGTGATTGAAGGGTATATCCCCCCCCGGGAGACCCGGGGGCCCCGCTACAGGCTCCAGGGCATTGACCGGCCCTTTATCCGCATGAATTCCAATGCCTACCTCTCCCTTTCCACCCATCCCGAACTGATAAAAGCCGCAGACCAGGCCACCGGGGAGTTTGGCGTGGGCCCTGGAGCGGTGAGGTTTATCGACGGGACCTTCATCCACCATACGACCCTTGAAGAAAAAATTGCCCGGTTTGTGGACAAACCGGCGGCAAAAATCTTCAACTCCGCCTATACGGCCAACTGCGGCCTGGCCCTGGCCATCGGCAGCAGCAATACCCACTGGATCGGGGACCAGCTCAACCACAACAGCATCATACGGGCCATGCGCATCTCCAATGTCAAGAGCCACCGCAAGGGGATCTTCAGGCACAACGACATGGATGACCTTCAACGCTGCCTGGATGAAGCCGATGAAAGCTGTGACCGTGCCGTGGTTGTGTTTGACGGCATCTTCAGCATGCGGGGGGATTATGCCCCCATCGACAAGATAGAGAAGATAACCGAACAATACCAATCCAAATTCAAACAGGGGGTGATCACCGTTGTTGACGATTCCCACGGCATCGGGGCCTACGGGAGCACCGGGCGGGGAACACCCCAGTTCTGCGGGGCATCCCCCGACATCATCGTTGGCACCTTTGGCAAGGCCTTCAGCGTCAACGGCGGTTTCATTGCGGCCAGCCGGTCTGTCATCGAAGCGGTACGGCAGAAGGCCGACACCTACATCTACACAAACCCCCTGAGCGTTGCCGACTGCGCAGCCGCAGCCAGGGCCCTTGACATCTGCGACACCCCGGAAGGAACGGCCCTGTTAAACAATCTCAAGGCACGGACAGAGCAGTTCAGGCGGGGACTTGAACAGCTGGGCAAAGAGACCATTCCAGGTCCCCATCCTGTTGTTCCCCTGGTGGTACGGGACAGCGGCAAAACCCACGCCCTGGTCAAACACCTCTTTGAAAAAGGCATCCTCGTTGTGGGGCTGACCTTTCCCGTGGTGCCCAGGGGGGATGAAACCATACGGTTTCAGATCAATGCCGCCCACACGGCTGAGGACATCACGTATGTCCTGGAGCAGATCAACCAATTCGACTGAAAAAAGGAGCACCATGCTCACCAGCACCTTTCACCACATCCCCGGTATCGGCATCAAAAAAGAAGCGAAGCTGTGGGAATCGGGAATTACCACCTGGGAAAGCCTCAAAGGCAATCCCCCCCCTGCCCTGCCGGCAAAACTGTCAGCCACGCTGAACCGGCACATCGACAATTCCCTTGCCCAGATGGAAAAGAAAAATTTCGGATACTTCAGCGACCTGCTTCCTTCAAGCCTTCACTGGCGGTTTTTCCCTGAGTTCCGCCGCAGCACCGTCTATCTCGACATTGAAACCACCGGCATGGAACCGCTGTACGACAGGATAACAACCATTGCCCTGTATGACGGAACGGACATAAAACACTTTGTCAACGGAAAAAACCTCGACCGTTTTCCAGAGGCGTTGAACCAATACAAAACCATTGTCAGCTACAACGGCAAATCCTTTGACGTTCCGTTTATTGAACGTTTTTTCAACATAACGCTGACACAGGTGCACATCGATCTGCGTTACCTGCTGAAGAGCCTTGGCTACAGCGGCGGCTTAAAGGGGTGTGAACGGGCCGCGGGCATTGACAGGGGGGAGTTGTCAGACGTTGACGGTTTTTTTGCCGTGCAGCTCTGGCACGACTACCGGAAAACCCGCGACCCCAAGGTCCTTGAGACCCTGCTGGCCTACAATATCGAAGATGTGGTGAACCTTGAACAGCTCATGGTGATGGCCTACAACATGAAAATCGAGGAAACCCCCTTCGGCAACACCCGCAGGCTCGAAGGACCCTGCTCACCGGAACTGCCCTTCCAGCCGGACAAAGCGACCCTTGCCAGGCTGAAAAGGTTTCACTGATGCCGGACCTGGTTCTTGTTCAGCCGCCGGTTGAGGATTTTTACCTGACCGCCAAACGGACAATCCCCTACGGCCTTGCCTGCATTGCCGGCAGCCTGAGAGAGAGGGGATTCTCCGTTGAGATTCTCGACTGCCTGGCCGTGAACAAGTCAAAACCCATCCCCCTTCCAGAGGCCATGGCCCCGCTGCTGGACCATTACGGCAAAAAGGATCTCTCTGCCTTTTCCCTGTTTCACCAGTTCCGGCACTACGGGTACAGCTTCGAACATGCCGGCACAATGATCCGGAAAAAAAAGCCCCGCCTGGTGGGAATCTCTTCGTTGTTCACCCC
>DATFJZ010000066.1:0-4092 GCA_035268945.1 Desulfobacteraceae bacterium
GCCCATGACAAGCGGGCGGCCCTGGAATACCAGCTCTTCTGCCAGATACGGGACCGGGTGGTGGAAAAAACCCGGGCCATCCTCGACATGGCGGCTATTCTGGCCCGGGTGGACGTGCTGCTCTCCCTTGCCAGGGCCGCCGATGAGAACAACTACGCCCGGCCCGCCATCAACGACGATGAGATCACGGCCATTGACGAAGGCCGGCACCCGGTGGTGGAAAAGATGATCGAAGGTGAGCGGTATGTGCCCAACTCGATCTTCCTCGACAACCAGACCAGCCAGGTGCTCATCATCACCGGACCCAACATGGCCGGGAAGTCCACTGTGCTGCGCCAGGTGGCGTTGACGATCCTCATGGCCCAGATGGGATCCTTTGTGCCGGCCCAGGCGGCAACCCTGGGCATCATGGACCGGATCTTCACCCGGGTGGGGGCCCTGGACAATCTCTCCCAGGGCCAGAGCACTTTTATGGTGGAGATGGAAGAGACGGCCAACATTGTCAACAATGCCACCAGCAGCAGCCTTGTGATCCTGGACGAAATCGGCAGGGGCACCAGCACCTATGACGGCATGAGCATAGCCCGGGCCGTGGCCCGGCACCTCCACGACCTTGACGGCAAAGGGGTCAAGACCCTTTTTGCCACCCACTACCACGAGCTGACAACCCTGGAAGCCGCCCTGCCCCGGGTGAAGAATTTCAACATTGCCGTCAAGGAGTTCAAGGACAATATCATCTTTTTGAGAAAACTGGTCAAGGGGGGGACCAACAAGAGCTACGGCATACAGGTGGCAAGGCTTGCCGGGGTTCCCGACGAGATCATCGCCCATGCCAAGGAGGTCCTTGCATCGGCGGAGAACAGCCGTGGCAACGAAAAGAGCCCTGCCCCAGAGGAACCGGCCAACCGGGAATCGGAGCAGATGGATCTCTTCCACACCACGGACCACCACGAGAAAATTTCCGCCAGGATCAGGGAGGCAGATATCTCCTCCATGACCCCGGTGGAGGCTTTGAACCTGCTGGATGAACTTCAAAAGGAGATCAACAGCTCTTTCCCGTTGAAAGAAAGGGCAGAAAAGTAATGAACCAGGGGAACAGACCGCTTGGCCATGGCGTTTATCCAGGTTTTCGGTCAGCAGGTATTAACGGATCAGTGACAGGAGAGTATGCCGGACATCATGGAAACGTTTAGATCCCCTTTGACATCCAGGAGAATGACAAGAAGTGCCCTCAGCACTGCTGGTTTTGCTGTCATGGTCTCTTTTCTGTGGCTCTTTTTCGCCCCTCCTTCCAGCGCAACGGCAGCCACCGGCAAACAGCGGTACATTGCCGCAGATCATTGCTACAAGCAGCTTCGCCACAGCCCGGTCAAACAGAAATACCGGGAAAACTGGCTGAAGTGCATCGACAAATACCAGGCAGTGTATACCCGGGACCCCTCGGGCCCATGGGCTGCCGCAGGCATGTACCGGTCTGCCCAGCTCTACATGGACCTGTACAAACGCTCCTTTCGCGTCCAGGACAGGGCCGAGGCCGTTGACCTCCTCAAGCGGATCAAAAACCGCTACCCTTCCAGTGCTTATCGGGCAAGGGCACAGCATCTTCTGGACTCCATTGCCCAAAAAAAGAAAACGTCCGCCGAAAAGAAAATTTCCCGTTACAGCTCGGGAACAAAGATTCTCAAACCCAACCCGGATCTTCAAGCCAAGCCGGCAGACCTGGATTCTGTCCAAAGGGCTTCCGGCAGCGTTGCTGCCGCCTCCCAAAAAAAACCAGAAGCAACAAAAGAATACACCAAAACCCAAAAACAAATGGGCAGAAACGCCGGTGACGACAACCTGGTCACCGACCTTCGTTTCTGGTCCAATCCCGATTATACCCGGGTTGTCATTGACGCCTCCCAGGAGAGCGGCTTCAACCACAGGCTGCTGAACAAGGATCCTTCCATCAACCAGCCCCAGCGGCTCTATGTGGACCTTGACAATACTCGTATCGGCAAAAACCTGCCCCGGCGCACGGCCATCAACGACGATCTGCTTCTCCAGGCCAGGGCCGGCCAGCACACCCCCCATTCGGTCCGGGTTGTCGTGGATATCAAATCCTTTAACGACTACAAGATCTTCTCCCTGAAAGATCCGTTCAGGGTGGTCATCGACGTGTGGGGCACAGAATCCGGGGATCAGCCCAGGGTTGCCGGCAGCGGCTCCAGCTTATCAAAGGAAGATGCCCGATCGTCTGCCATTGCCAAGCAGTTCTCCCTGGGGGTGAGGCGCATTGTCATCGACCCCGGGCACGGGGGAAAAGATCCCGGGGCACCGGGGTATCTCAAGGGGGTGTGGGAAAAGGACGTGGTGTTAAAACTCTCCAAAAAGCTCGCCCAGCGGATGCGGGATCGCCTCAAATGCGAGGTGATCCTGACAAGGTCCGGGGACAACTACCTCACCCTGGAAGAGCGGACGGCTATTGCCAACACCAAAAATGCCGACCTGTTCATCTCCATGCACTGCAACGCCTCAAGGAACCGGAAACTGTCCGGCTTTGAGACCTACTACCTCAACCTGGCAACGGACGACCAGGCCATTACCGTGGCGGCCAGGGAGAATGCCACCTCAAGGAAAAACATCAGCGATCTCGATTCCATTCTCAACGATCTGATGAAAAATGCCAAGATCAATGAATCATCCAGGCTCGCCACCGTCGTTCAGAACGCCCTTTTCAGCGGGATGAAGAAAAAGTATTCCAAAATCAAGGATCTCGGGGTCAAGCAGGCGCCGTTTTACGTTCTTCTGGGAGCAAGGATGCCGTCGGTGCTCATCGAGACCTCGTTTCTAAGCAACAAACTGGAATGCAAACGCCTCGTCAACAGCCGATACCAGGCCCATGTATGTGATTCCATCATCGACGGGGTCGAAAAGTATATCAAAGAGTTATAATGTGGGGTCAGCCCTGGGACTTATGTCATCCTTCTTACAAAAGAGAATGGAAGGATGACAAAGTCCCAGGGCTGATCCCGTTTTGGAAAACAACACAACGGAGGGAAAAATGACTTTTGAAAATCTCGTTCTTGACATGGAAAACAGTATTGCAACCCTTTCCTTTAATCGTCCCAAGGCGTTGAACGCCCTGAACGGGGCACTGCTTGCCGAGTTCGCAACGGCCCTTGACCAGATCGAAGCCAACAAGGACATCCGGGCCCTTGTGCTCACCGGCGCCGGTGAAAAAGCCTTTGTGGCAGGGGCGGACATCTCCGAACTTGCAAAGATGAACCCCCTCCAGGGAAAAACCTTTTCCGCCACGGGTCAGAAGCTCTTCTCCCGGCTTGAAAACCTTCCCATTCCGGTGATTGCCGCTGTCAACGGGTTCGCCCTGGGGGGCGGCACCGAAGTGGCCCTTGCCTGTGATTTCATCTATGCCTCGGAAAAAGCATCCTTCGGGCTTCCCGAAATCACCCTGGGTATCATTCCCGGTTTTGGGGGCACCCAGCGGCTGACAAAAATTGTCGGCACCAACATGGCCAAGGAGATGATCTTTACCGGCAAGATCATCGGCGCTGACAAAGCAAAGGAAATCGGCCTTGTCAACAAGGTGTCAACACCCGAGGCGCTCATGGAGGATGTGATGAAGTGCGCCGGGAAGATGGCTTCCATGGGTCGTGTGGCCCTCCGGGCCGCCAAGGAGTCCGTGTCTGCCGGCCAGAACCTGGAGATCGACACGGGCTGCATCATCGAAAACGACGCCTTTGCCGTCTGCGCCACAAGCCCCGACGCCAAGGAGGGAACCAGCGCGTTTCTTGAAAAGAGAAAACCCGAATTCAAGGGAACCTTTGACAGCTGAACCCGGTTTTTTTCTTGACTTCCCCGGAAAAATTTCATATAGAAGTTGTGGTTTTATATAACGGCCATGAGCAGCGTGCTCACAACAAAGGTGGGGTCGTAGACGCGGAGCCAAGCCGAATTAGAGGCAGCCGGTTCGGGGTTTTGCCCGTAGCGGTTTTGAGCGGCAGCTGTGAGCACGGATGCTCAAGACAGCTGCCGCTCACCTCGGAGCAGCCCATGGACGGGCTGTGAGACTCGAAGAGGAGCCTTGGCTCC
>DATFJZ010000067.1:0-2093 GCA_035268945.1 Desulfobacteraceae bacterium
TCTCTTTACCTTGAACCAGACACCATCAGCTTTCTTTCCAAAAACAACATTCTCGCCCTGGGCATGAAAGATGACAATATGGACCTTCTCAACCCGGAAGTGCGCCAGTATCTGCTCAACCCCAAAGAACCCTTGCTGTGACGACGGTGGGCGGGAATTCAATTTGGATTATCTAATACTGATCACGTTCCGGCTGCCTCAAGAAGACTCATCACCTGCTGGGAGCCTGCGTTGGCCTGGCTGAGCACGAAGGTACCGGCCTGAACGAGGATCTGCATCCGTGAAAAAACGGCTGATTCCTCTGCAAAATCCACATCCCTGATGGTGGATTCCGCCGCCTGGAGATTTACCCGGGTGGTGGAGATGTTGGATATTGTTGACAACAGCTGATTCTGGACAGACCCAAGATTTGACCGGTTCCGGTCCAGGTGTTTAAGGGCGGCATCTGCAATGGATATGGCCGCCTGGGCCCCCTCCATGGTCAACACACTCACATCGGAAAGCTTGTTCACCTGCCCGTCACCCGTTGACATTTCTGCGGCATCGCTGTTTTCCCCGTTCGGGGCAAGAACGCTTCCCTGTTTGAGCTTCGACCCTGCCTGGAGGGTCATCTCCAGGGGGAGTTCTGTTTCATCGTTTATCACCACATCCTCTTTTAAAAGGGTGCCTGCCGGGTAAACCGTGCCGTCACTTCCGGTAATGTCCCAGGGGAGAAAGGTATTTTCAGCTATCCTGGATCCCGCAGCCAGGGTGGAACCGGCCTTTACCAATAGAGAGGTGCCGGAAAAAACCGTTTCGTCCCCTGCCAGGGTAACAAAACCGCCGATGGTGGAACCGTTGGTCAAAACAGACCCTTTTGCAATGGAAGAACCCTTTGAAACTTCAAAATCATCTGTAACGGCAAGATCCCGGCCAAGGTGTGCGGCACCGCCGATGGTGGAGCCGGCTGCGGCAATGAAATCATCGGTAACGGTCAAAGACGAGCCTTTTGTGACCACCCCGTTTTCAGAAGCTACAAGGTCACTCAAGAGATCCACCTCGGCTGCAATGGCAGAGCCGGCTTCAACAATGGAATTTCTCACAAGCCTTGACCCCTCCTGAAGAACCATCTGCTGTTCAAGGGTCATGTCCGATTCTTCTGCCAGTGTAAAATCGGCGGCCAGCCTGGAGCCGGCGGCCAGTGAGCTGGTTCCGGCCACAACAGATCCCCGGTTGAGCTGCATATCCGTTTCAAGAAAAGCGATATCTTCCATGGTGACGATTTTTGCACTGATACGGCTGCCCGTTTCAAGCAAGCTCTCCCGGCCGAGCCTTGAACCCCTTTCAAGGACCATGGCATCGGCCATGACAACCGGCTGCTCTGCAGTGATGTCACCGTTAAAAACAGATTCTTCCAAAAGGGTGGAGCCGGCGGCCAGCCGGGATCCTGAGGTCATTGTCATCCCGTCTTCCAGCACGGTATCCCCTGCCAGGCTGAGATCTCCATCAAAAAATGAACCCTGGCTGAGAATCGACCCCTGCATGAGCCGGGACCCGGCGGTAAGCGACGTATCATCGGTAAAAACCGTTTCATGCCCGACGCCCCTGCCCGTGATGATGGTTGCCCCGTAGGTGGAGCCGGATCCCAGGGTGGAGACAGGCTCAAGCCGGCTGCCCGCAGCCAGGGTGTCGGTGGAGGCCAGGGTTACACCCGACCCGGGCACATCCAGATCCGCGCCGAAGAAGGCACCGGAGTGCAGCACAGATCCCGAAGCCAGCATCATACCTGCTGTAAACGTCTGATCGCCGGCCAGCACCATATCGGCAGAGAGGACAACAGACGCGTTCACCCATGACCCGGCGGCAAGGGTGGTGCCACTGCCCAGGGTGGTACCGGCACCGGGGACAAGGTTTGTATTCCCGGTGAGCACAGCACCTTTAAGCACAGCCCCGTTGACCGAGGAATCATCTCCCAGGAGGGTACTTCCTGCCAGAATGGATGTCCCCCCGAGGGTTGTCCCACCGTTAAGGGTTGATCCCCCCTTGAGAACCGAACTGCCGGTAACGGTGGAACTGCCTGCCAGGAGGGAGGATCTGTTGCCCAGGCTCACACT
>DATFJZ010000068.1:0-6490 GCA_035268945.1 Desulfobacteraceae bacterium
ATGGCAGGGCAAAAAGCCTTATCTCCTTTGGTTCTCAATGTTCCTGACCGACCAACCGTTGAGGGCTCTTAATCGGTTATCTCAGAAAAAACTGGATCATCGAGTTTTAATGTTCTTCACATTAACAGAAGTATTAGCCAAAAACAAGGGCGGAACCGACAAGGCTTTCCGATTCTCTTGCCAAAAAAAACACAAAAATCAGAGATAAAAAACTAAATAATCCCGTGTGGCTTTACGATTCGGAATAATCGTTTTAAAAATTTTACCATCTGAGGATTCTACAAAGCGAACTATGTAAGCGTATTCATTCATTTCGAGTTGATATTCACCATCTATTGATATATTGTGAGTAAAATCTGCGCATAACGTGCGTAGAAGTTGCGCAGTTTGGCTGGTACCTGCCCCCTCCCCCCGTCTGTGAAGGGTCGTTCCGGACAGAAAGGAGGTTTTCTGTCGAAACGAAAAGCCCCCAGGCTGCTGAACTTTTGTGATACCGGTCTTGCCTGGATGAGACTTTTGGTCCAGCGGCATCAAACTTGCTGTTATCACAGAATACACAGATTGCGGGATGCCTTACCCATGACCGGGCAGGGCCGGAAGGGAAAAACCTTTAACCGGATAGAACAAAGGGAGATCAAATGAACAGGGCATTACTGATTCTTATAACAGTTTTCGCGGTTGCCGGTTTTTCGCCGGCCCTTGCCCGGGAAGAGACATCGAAATTTGCACGGGAAAAGGCGCCGGAACAGACAACGGAACAGGCATCGGACCCGATCCCCGGGCAAATATCAGAAAATGCCATGGGGCAGGCGCCCACGATGACTGCCGGGGGCCCCTTGACCCTTTCCACCATGGCTGCCATGGCCTATGAGGCAAACCCCTCCATCCTGGCAGCCCGGAAGAGCTGGCAGCAAAAGATCGAACAATACAATATCGCAACGGCTTATCCGGATCCCCAGTTCATGGTCACCTATTTTCCCGACCCCATCGAGACCCGCCTTGGGCCCCAGGACTGGAACGCCGTTATCTCCCAGAAAATCCCCTTCCCGGGCAAGCTTGGCACCAAAGGAAGAGTCGTCGAGGCCGATGCCCGCATGGCAAAGCTTGCCCTGGACAAAACCGTCCGGGACGTCATGACCCGGGTGGTAAAGTCCTTTCATGAGCTGGCTTATATTCAGCAGGCAAAACGCATCGCCCGGGAAAACGCCGGCCTCCTGGATCAGCTGGGGACCATGGGAAAGAGTGCCTACGCCCAGGACAGGGCCGCCTTGACCGATGTGGTCAAGGCCCGGTCCCAGACGGCCCAGCTGCGCTATGACCTCCTGCTGCTCCAGGAGCTTGAACGAACCGAGACAACCCGCCTGAACGGTCTTTTAAACCGGCCACCAGACGCTTTGATCGGGCAGGTTGACCCCGGGCCGGCAACCCCCATTGTGTATGATCTGAACAAGCTCTACGCCATGGCTGAAAAAAACCAGGAAACCATCCGCATGGCGGATCTGGCGGTGAAACAGGCCCAAACCCGAACAGAACTTGCCCGATATCAGGCGCTGCCCGACTTTAAGGTGGGTCTTTTCTACGCGGGCATCGGCCATCGCAAGATCGATATCCAGGATTCGGGAAGGGACGCCCTTGGCATCCAGTTCGGCATGTCCCTGCCCCTGTGGTTTGGCCGAAACAGCAGCAGAAACATCCAGGCCCTGGCCGTAAAGGAGAAAAAAGAGGCTGAACGAGCGGTCAAGGTCAATGCCCTTAGAACAAAAATCCACACCCTCTTTTTCAAACTTGAAAATGCCCGGCGGCTGATCACCCTTTACAGGGACGATATGATCCCCCAGGCCCTCCAGACGTTGAAAACCTCGGAGACCTGGTTTCACCAGGGGGAGGGAAGTTTTTCCGATTTTGTTGAAGCCCAGGCCGCAGCCTACAACTTTCAATTATCCCTTGCCAGGGCCCGGGCCGATTACGGCAGGGTGCTTGCCGAACTCGAACAGCTGGCAGGAAAGCGCCTGACAGGGAAACAACCGGGAGGAGGAGACAACTCATGACACGCCATGGAAAAAAAACTCACCGTCCGGGACTGTTTTCCTCTGTCCTTCTGACAACGATTCTGGCTTTACCCCTCATCGGCTTTGCAGATTACAACGCTCTGAAAAACCAGCTGGACACCTACCAGCCCCCGGCATTGCCAACCCTGGAAAGAACCGCTGGGCCAGAAAAAACAGAACTGACCCCCCACAGGTCAGCCGGGAAGAACATCGGGGAAGCGTCACCGCAAGACAGTGAAAAAGAGAAGGCAATGGCCCTTTCTGGCGGTGAAAAGTCCTTTTTCCCCGTCGAACCCGGTGCCCTGGAACCGTTCGTTTCCTACGGTGCAGACTCGCCGGGCACCGCTGCTCTTCTGGCAGAGCCCTTTACCCTGAAGACCCTGGAGATCATAACCCTGTTTCGAAACAGGGGGATAAAGAGCGCAAAAAACCAGGTTACCGCCGAGCTCCAGGCCTTTGACCAGGTGGATAATCTTAACGCGATTCTCAACCGGTACACGGCATTCACCGAAGCAGTGATGAACGGTGTGGGCCCCATGGCAAAAACCGGCTCGATCAAAATGACACACCCGTTTCCCGGAGTTGACGCCCTGGAGGGCCGCATCGTTAAACACTCGGTCCGGGCGGCCTTGGCCGACCTTGCCATGGCCCGCAGAGAAGCGGTGACCGCTGCCCGGAAGGGCTATTGGAACCTTGTGTACATCCACAAGGCCAGGGAGATCATCACAGAGACCCTGGATCGGTTCCAGGGGCTGGAATCCGTTGCCGCAACCCGGTACCGTGCCGGTAAAACCAGCTTCCAGGACGTGATCAAGGTGACCATCAAGACAAAGCTCCTCGGGGAAAAGCTGAGAACCCTGGAAGAAAAGCAGAAAACCATGGAATCAAAACTTCTCAGCCTGGTGGACCTTCCATGGACCGTCCCCGTGGGCAGGCCCCTGGATCACAGGGTCGTTAAACGTCCCCCCGTGCTTGCCCCCCTCTTTCAGCGTGCCCGGGAAAACCGCCAGGAACTGCTGAAGATCCAGGCAACCATTGCAAAGATGGAAGCGATGGTTGAAATGGCTGAAACCATGGTTCTGCCGTCGTTTTCCCTGGATCTGTCACTGTATGAAGACCGGGCGGTCCAGCAGACAGGATCGGCGGCCATGAAACCGGCCTTTGCGGAAACCACCACCGCGGCCAGGGGAGCGGGGCTGCCCAAACGGCCCTGGTTCGGCACAAACACCCCGTGGCTCAACCAGACCAAACAGCGGCTCTCCGCCGTCAAAGAGAAGCTGAAGCAGACAGAGACCCAGACGGACAGCCTGGTGCGTAACGCCTGGTTCCAACTGGACAGGGCCAGCAGGGAAACGACTCTGTTCCAGGAGACCATTGTCGATCTTTCCGGCTCGGCCCTGGATGTGTCCACCCGGGGATATGAATCGGGACGGGTCTCTTTTGCCGATGTCATCGGATCTTACACCACCTGGCTTGACGCAAGGCTTTCCCTGGCAAGGAAAAAAAGTGACATGGGCATTGCCCGTGCAGAACTTTCCCGGGTTGTGGGAAAAACATTGTAAGCGTCTGTGACAGGAGAACAGGCACTCGATCATCAAGTTTATAACATATCGTCGCCCTCAACGGCTGGTCTATCAGGAACATGAACGTCGGAGGGCTTTTAATCGGTATCCCATAAAAAATTTGATCATCGAGAGACAGGTTACCGGGACAAACCAGACAAGGGGACCTTTCACCCATTGGACAAGGATAAAAAATGAACGACACCACCAGTAAAAAGAAACCTTCCATCGTTATCGTGATTACCGTGATGATCACGGCTGCCCTGACCTGGGGGGGGCTTTACCTGGCAGGGTACCACCGTTCCCCGGCCGGGGGAGCCACCGGCGACATTGATGTGACAGCCCCGGGCAGTGAGGGAGAAACCCAGCTGTGGACCTGCGGCATGCACCCCATGATCATCACCGAAGAGCCGGGACTCTGCCCCATTTGCAACATGGAACTCACCCCCAAGCGGGAAGATGCCGGCTCTTCCCAGACGTCGGATGAAAAAAAAATCGCCTACTGGAAGGCCCCCATGAATCCCCGGGAGATCTATGACGAGCCCGGCAAGAGCGCCATGGGAATGGACCTGGTTCCGGTGTACGAGAACGAGCTTGTGGGCGGGGTGAACATCTCCATCGATCCGGTTACCGTGCAGAACATGGGGGTGCGCACAGCAACGGCCAGGAAGGGGCCCCTTGTACACACCATCCGCACCTACGGCCACATCACCTATGATGAGACCCTCACCGCCCGGATCAGTCCCAAATTCAGCGGCTGGTTTGAAAAGCTCTATGTCAATTTTGCCGGAGAGCATGTCCAAAAGGGAGAGCCCCTGTTCGAGATTTTCTCCCCCGACCTCATGGCGGCCCAGGAGGAGTACCTCTCCGCCTTCAGGACCCTCAACCGTAGTGGAGGGGGAAACCGGGCCCTTCTCGCCTCGGCGGCAAGACGGCTTCGGATTTTCGGGGTGGCGGACAGCGAAATCAAGGCCATTGAACAGGCCAACCAGGTGAAAAAGCGCATCCTGATCCGCTCGCCCTTTACCGGGGTGGTAACCGATAAAAATGCCGTGGAAGGGGGGTATGTCAAGGAGGGAACCGTTGTATACAATCTGGCAGACCTTTCCCGCATATGGGTGGAGGCCCATATCTATGAATACGAACTGGACCGGGTGAAAAAGGGGCAGGATGTCGAAATGACCCTCCCCTACCACCCGGGAAAAACCTACAGGGGAAGGGTGGCCTTTATATACCCCTATCTCCAGCAGAAAACCAGGGATGTGGTGATCCGGCTGGAATTTGAAAATCCGGACATGGAGCTGAAACCTGACATGTACGCCGATGTGCGCATCGAGACCCGGGGGGAGCAAGAGGGCATCATCATCCCGTCGGAAGCCGTTATCCGTTCCGGGGAGCGCAATGTGGTGTTTGTCACCAGGGAGAAGGGAAAGTTCTCTCCCAGGGAGGTCACCCTGGGCATGGCCCTGGATGGGGGCAGGGTCCAGATTCTATCGGGCATCGCCCCCAATGAGCAGGTGGTGACCTCGGGCCAGTTCCTCCTGGATTCGGAATCCAAGCTCAAGGAGGCCGTCCAGAAAATGATGGAGGTCAAGCCTTCCGGAGAAGAGACGGAAAAGGAAAAGGGCAAAGGGAACAAGGAGGCCAAAGACAAAGGCAAGAAGGCAGAACCGGAGGACGGTTTTTTCGAAGACATGCCATCCAGTGACGACGACAACGACTTTTTTAACGATATGGAAGAGACACAATGATAAAAAATATCATCGAATGGTCTGTCAACAACCGGTTCATGGTGATCCTGGGAACGATTTTCATCATCATCGGTGGCGTTGTGGCCATGACCAAAATGCCCGTGGACGCCATCCCGGACCTGTCCGATGTCCAGGTTATTGTCTATACGGATTATCCCGGCCAGGCCCCGGAAGTGGTGGAGGACCAGGTCACCTACCCCTTGACAACGGCCATGCTCAGCGTGCCCTATGCCAAAGTGGTTCGGGGGTATTCGTTCTTCGGGGTCTCCTTTGTCTATATCATCTTTGAAGACGGCACAGACCTTTACTGGGCGCGGTCCAGGGTGCTGGAATACCTCAACTTTGTATCGGGAAGGCTCCCCGATGAAGCCACCCCCAGCCTGGGACCCGACGCCACCGGTGTGGGGTGGGTGTACGAGTATGTCCTCACGGATACCACCGGGGAGCATGACCTCCAGGAGCTAAGAAGCATACAGGACTGGTACCTGAAGTATGAACTCACCGCCGTCCCCGGTATTGCCGAGGTGGCCAGCATCGGGGGATTTGTCAAGCAGTACCAGGTGGAAGTGGACCCCAACAAACTTCTGGCATACAATCTGCCCATCCAGAAGGTGAGCCGCGCCATCAAGCGCTCCAACAACGATGTGGGAGGCAAGCTGGTGGAAATGGGGGAAACCGAGTTCATGGTCCGGGGGCTGGGGTATATCACGTCCCAAAAGGACCTGGAAAACATCGCCGTGGGCGTGGACAAGGCCGGCACACCCATCCTGTTGAAAAACATCGCCAACATCCAGATCGGCCCCGAGCTGCGCCGGGGTATCATGGAGTGGAACGGTGAGGGGGAAGTGGTGGGCGGCATTGCCGTGATGCGTTACGGGGAGAACGCCCTGGATGTCATCGCCAAGGTCAAGGCCAAGCTCAAGGAACTGGAAAAGGGGCTTCCCGACGGGGTAATCATCGAAACGGGATACGACCGGTCAGGGCTGATCAACCGGGCCGTGGAGACCCTGAAAACAAAGCTTATCGAAGAGATGGCCGTGGTGGCGGTGATCTGCATCCTCTTTCTTGTTCACTTCCGGTCGGCCTTTGTTGCCATCTTCACCCTGCCCGTGGGCATCCTCATGGCTTT
>DATFJZ010000069.1:0-2110 GCA_035268945.1 Desulfobacteraceae bacterium
GAGTGGAACCAGGGGAAAAGAGCTCCTGTGTTTGCAGACAGCCGGCCTGAATTTTACGATTTTGATCTCTTTCAAGCCGACGACGGAAACGTTGACCTGCTGGACAAAAACCTTGACGATATTTCCTACACGGTCTTTGACACGGAAACCACCGGGCTCGATCCTGAAGGGGGGGACGAGATCATCTCCATCGGGGCTGTGAGGATTGTGAACCAAAGGATTCAATACCAGGAAACCTTTGAAACCCTGGTTGATCCAGGGCGGGATATCCCTGCCGACTCTTTTAAGATTCACGGCATCAGCCACAGAATGGTAAAGGGAAAGCCCGTTATCGAGGATGTTTTGCCCCAGTTCCATAAGTTTGTGGGAAACACGGTGCTGCTGGGCCACAATATCGCCTTTGACATGAAGATGCTGAGAATCAAGGAAGAGGCCGCCGGCATACGGTTTTTTAAAGCCCCGGTCCTGGACACCCTTCTGCTGTCGGCGGTGCTCTACCCGGCCCATGGCCGGCACGATCTGGAAACCATTGCCAGGCGGCTGGGGGTGGATATCATGGGCCGGCACACCTCTCTTGGCGATGCCATTGCCGCAGCTGAAATATTTATCAAAACCATCCCGGTTTTACAGGAAAGGGGGATATTTACCCTGAAACAGGCCCTGGAAGCGTCGAAAAAGACCTACTATGCCAGGCTGAAATATTAGACTCAACTTTCGGATTCATAACCCCAATCATACCACGGATTAATGGACAGGTGACATATGAGACAGAAGGATCTTTTGACCATTGCAGACACTGTTCCCTTTTCACTGCTTCCCAAAGAAACCATGGAAGTTTTGGACAGGGATTTTTCCGTCACAGAGCATAAAAAGGGGACCCTGCTTTTTGTCCAGGGGAAATCAAAGGTGGAACATCTCTACCTGGTTGCCAGGGGGGCGGTGGAGCGTTATTTTGAAGACGACCGTGGAAAAATCCTCAGGGCCAGGCTGGGAGAGGGGGAAATATACGGGGGAATCTCCATTCTCATGAATGAAGGTGTTTCCGTGCGCACCCTCACCGTTGCAGAGGATTCGATCTTTTACACCCTGCCGGCAGAAAAATTCCGGGAGCTGTGCGCCGCCGTTACCGCTTTCAGGGAGTATTTCACCAACACCTTTGGCAAGCTCATGGAGAACCGGTCCTATGCAGGAATGATCGCCATGCAGAAAAGTGAATCCTCCCTGAGCTTTTTTAACCGCCCTGTTTCAGCCATATTCAAACCCAACCTGGTTTCCTGTCCCGCCGGCGACTCCATCCAGGCAGCCGCCGTTAAAATGACAAAAAACAGCACCAGTGCTATTTTCATCAGGAACAAGGAAAACCGTATCCAGGGCATCGTCACGGACAGCGACCTGAGGCAGCGGGTGATTGCCAGGGGGCATGATATTGCGTCTCCGGTGTCGGAGATCATGTCCGATTCCCTAGTAACCGTGGATGCCGATGCCCAGGTGTTTGAAGCCTATCTGCTGTTGATGCAAAACAATCTCAACCATCTTCCTGTGCGCAACAGGTCCGGCAGGATCACCGGGGTGCTGACGGACAACGATTTTATGGCGGCCCAGGGGAAATCCCCCTATCTTCTGATCAAAGAGATCAAGACAGCAACCCGCTTTGAACAACTTGAGAAGATCCACGACCGGCTGCCGGGCATGCTGCTCGACCCGATTAAAAACGGAAGCAACACGGAAAACCTGACCAAGTTCATCACCGCCTTTTCCGATGCCATCCTGGACAAGATCATCCGGTTTGCCATTGAATCAAAGGGCCGGCCGCCGTGCCGGTTTGCCTTTATGGTCATGGGAAGCGAGGGCAGGGAGGAGCAGACCTTGAAAACCGACCAGGACAATGCCATTGTGTATGAAGATCCTGCCGATGAAGTTCTGCAAAAAAAGGCCGAGGAGTATTTCAAGGAGCTGGCCCACACGGTCTGCACCTGGCTTGACCGGGCAGGGTTTGAGTTCTGCCAGGGAAACAACATGGCCATGAACCCTGACTGGTGCCAGCCCTTATCAGTGTGGAAGAGCTGCTTTTCAAAATGGATCCATGCCGCAGACCCTGAGGATCTCCTCA
>DATFJZ010000070.1:0-6680 GCA_035268945.1 Desulfobacteraceae bacterium
ATGGGACAGAAAAAAGAGATCCAAAAGCGGTTCCCTCATTGTCTACCTGAACCGCTTCAATGATTGAGCTGGTATTTTCTAACGGCCCGGTTGTGCTCCCGGAAGGTTCTTGAAAATTTATGGGTGGTGTCCTTTTTGGATACAAAAAAGAGAAAGTCGGTATCGGCGGGAAACAAAACGGCTTTCAGGGACATCTTGCCCGGATTGGCAATGGGACCAAGGGGCAGTCCGGCTATTTTGTATGTGTTGTAGGGGGTCCTTTTCCTGAGGTCCCGGCGGGTGATGTTGCCGTTGAAATCCGGCATGCCGTAGATGACAGTGGGGTCGCTTTCCAGGCGCATTCCCTTTTTCAACCTGTTGTGGAATACCGATGCAATGATGGGCCGTTCCGATGCATCTCCTGTCTCTTTTTCCACAATAGATGCAAGAATCACAATGTCGTGACGGCTCATTCCCATCTCTTTTGCCCTCCGGCGCCACTGGTCGGAAAAGACAATGTTGAACCGCTGTACCATGGTGGAGATAATGGTTCTGATGCTGCTGTTTTTGGGGAAAAAATAGGTTTCCGGAAAGAGGTACCCCTCCAGGGAGGGTGCATTGATCCCCAGTTTCTCGGCAAATTGTCTGTCCCTGGCCCCAGCGGTAAACATCTCTTTTGTACCAAACCCCGCCTTTTCAACAAGAACGGCTGTTTCTTCGATGGTCAGTCCTTCCGGTACGGTGAGGCGGTAGAGCTTGACCCTGCCCTTGACAAGCAAGTCAAGGATCTCTTCCGGACTCATGGCCGACGACAGTGTGTATTCACCGGCCTTTACACTGCCGGCCTGGCCTCTGTACCGGGCATAGACCTGAAACAGAAGGCTGCTTCTGATGACCTTTTCCGATTCCAGGTTTTCTGAAATGGTTTTCAGGGCCTGCCCTGGACGGACGGAAAAAGTGACAGCAGGGGAGGGGGCCTGTTTTGATTGATTCTCCTCCAGCGGGGTGTGGGCAAATTCAGCAAGGGTCCACACCGCAGCAGAGCATGCGATGCCGGCAAGGATGAAACCAATGCCAAGGATGAAGCCTGTTCTTTTGACGTATTTTTTCAAGGGCAGATCCTGTTTGTTATTGTAAATGGACCAAAATAGATCAGGAAAGAGGCGTTGTCAAAGAGAATTCATCGAAAGGTTACGATGCCATGTAAGGGAGCTGAAAGATTGACATTGACAGGGAGGCTGATTATCAATAACCTTTCAAGGAAAAAGAAAAAAAATAAGTTTTACCGTATGCCTAACACAGGGAGTTGCAAATGACACTGGAAGAGGGAAAAAACAGTTCGGACAGGGACTCAACGGCCAGTGGCCGGAAAAAAAGGAAAAAACCACAGGACAGGTACCAGGGGTTTGAACAGGGTCCGATTCGGCCCCCCAGCGAGGCGGAAAGTCTTTTGATCCGGCTGACCCGGAACTGCCCCTGGAATCGGTGCACCTTTTGCCCGGTGTACAAGAACAGGGATTTTACCCTGCGGTCCGTTGACAACATCATCCGGGACATTGATCTTCTCTCCCTCTACCTGGATGCCATACGAAAAACGGCCGGTAAACCGGGTGCCAGTGACATGAAGGCAATCAACGCCATGTTTGAATCGTTTGAGGTCCAGGACAGGACAGCCTTTAACGCGGCCCTTCACTGGTACTGGTCCGGCATGGAGTCGATCTTTATCCAGGATGCCAACAGCCTCATCATGAAGCCGGATGACCTTGTTCATGTAATGGAGCATATCAAAAAGAGCTTTCCCATGGTCCGGAGAATCACCTCCTATGCCCGCTCCCACACCATTGTCCGCATCAAGGACCATGACATGCAGCGCATTGCCCATGCAGGGTTGAACCGTATCCATGTGGGGATGGAATCGGGCTCTGACCAGGTCCTCAAGCGGATCAAGAAGGGGTGCACCAAGGAGGATCACATCAAGGCCGGTTTGAAGGTGAAGGCGGCGGGCATGGAGCTGTCCGAGTATGTCATGCCGGGCCTTGGCGGGGTGGAGCTCTCCCGGGAGCACGCCCTGGAAAGTGCCGATGCCCTGAACCGCATCGATCCCGATTTCATCAGGCTGAGAACCCTCGCCATTCCGGGGAGGGCTCCCCTGGCAGAAGAGTGGCACAGGGGTGCCTTTGAAAAGTGCACGGATCTCATGGTGGCCGAGGAGTTGAAGCTCTTCCTTGAAAGCCTTCATAACATCACCTCTTACATCAAGAGCGACCACATCCTCAACCTGCTGGAAGGCGTGGAGGGGAAAATGCCCGAAGAAAAGGAGAAGATCGTCGGGGTTGTCGATCTTTTTCTCAGCATGTCCGCCGAAGACCAGGTCTACTACCAGGTGGGGCGCCGCATGGGGCTGTTTAGGAGCACATGGGACATGGCAGACACCTCTCTGCTTGAAAAAGTCAAGGAGACCTGCCGGTCGTACAACGTCACCGTTGACAATGTGGATTTTGTCATTGAGGAGTTGATGAAGCGTTTTGTCTGACCACTGCGGGCTCTACATCCATGTTCCCTTTTGTGTCAGAAAATGCCCGTATTGTGATTTTTTTTCCATTGCCGACCTTTCGTTGAAAGGGGCTTTTGTCAAGGCCCTCCTGGGGGAGCTGGCCCTGAGAAGCGATCCTGATCTGGCCATTGACACCATCTATTTTGGCGGGGGCACCTCCTCCCTTCTTCGGCCCGGGGAGGTCGAGCAGATTTTACAGCAGATTGATGATTGTTTTTGTCCCATGGACCATTGTGAAATCACCATGGAGGTGAACCCGGGGACCGTTGCAGGGGATTTTTTCCCCGCTGTCCGGTCCCTGGGGGTGAACCGGCTCAACATCGGGGTTCAGTCCTTTGATGACGGGAAGCTGGCCTTTCTCGGCAGGGTCCACTCGGCAGCCGAGGCGGAAAGGGCCATTGTCACGGCCGAGCAGGCCGGGTTTGACAACCTGGGTATCGATGTGATGTACGGAGTGCCGGAAGAGGATGAACAGTGCCTGGTCGCCGATCTGGATGCCGGCCTTCGTTTTCCCTTGACCCACCTCTCCTGTTACATGCTCACCTATGAACCGGGAACGGCATTGCAGACCAGGGTGGATCATGGAGAGATTTTCCCCCTGGGTGAAACCCCGGCCGCCGCCCTTTTTACGGCAACCTCCCGCCACCTTGAAAGGAAAGGGTTCCTCCACTACGAAATCTCCAATTTTGCCCGGGGCCGGGACCGCCGGTCAAGGCACAATAGCAAATACTGGACCATGGCTCCCTACCTGGGATTCGGCCCCTCAGCCCACTCCTTTGACAGGGGGTGGCGGTGGTGGAACCACAGCGATGTGACCCGGTACATGGCCGATCTTGAAAAGGGGAAACTCCCCGTCATGGAGACCGAAACGCTCTCCCAGGCGCAGAAGATGGCCGAACTTGTGATGTTGGGGTTGAGAACCTCCCGGGGGGTGGATGTCGAATCCTTTGAGGCCGTGTCAGGCCACAATTTTTTTCATCGGTTCGCCCCCCTGTTGAAAGACCTTGTCCACCGGGGGCTGGGATCGATAAGAGACGACGGGTTTGCCCTGACATTGAAGGGTATGCTCTATCTGGACAGCATCGTTGCCCGTTTTGCCGGGAAAATTCTGTGACACTCTGATCCCTGGTTTTGCCCAGCACTCCCCTGGTTGTGGACCACAGGGGCCCCAGCCATTTCTGCCCCATGGCCGGGGTTGTTATCAAAGCGACAATGGCCAGATCACCAGTTATCCCATTTTCTTTCTCAGCTGTCTTGTATCCCCCACCCGGATGGTCAGGTTGACGGTATCAAAATACTCGATCAGGGGAATGACAAATTTTCTGGAAATACCGGTCATATCCTTGAACTGGGGGGTTGTGATCTCGCCATTCTCTTTTAAGAAATCCACGAGCCGGCTTTCAAGGTCGTTCATCGCCCGGGCGTCGAAGTAGAGGTCATCCTTGGTTTTGACAACGGATTTGTCATCGATGAGCATGTGAAGGACCTCCATGGCACTTTTCCGGTCCACCCCCAGATCCGAGCAGATCACCCTGAAAAACGGCGGGGTGAGGCCCGCTTTTTGATAAACCGAACTGATCTTCTCCTTGAGCTCCTGCTGGTCCACCTGGAGGGCCACCTCATGGTGGGCCCGCCGGACAAGGTTCTGGTCTTCGACAATGCTCTTCTCCTTGGCAAGCTTTGTGATCACTAGAGAAAAGAGTTTTGCATCGCTCTCCTTCAACACCCTGAATTTCGATTTCAGTTCCTGCCGTGGCATGCCCTCTTTCAACGGGTTGGTGCTGTGGTATTCGTCCAGCCGTGAAACGATGCGTCCGGCAAGGTCGTCAAACACATCCTTGTGGACATAGATCCGTTTCTCCTTGTCGGTGAGGATGATCTTCCTGGCAGCCAGCATTTTCTGCAATGCCCCATCCAGCTTTTTGTCGGGGATGTTTGTCATGACCTTCAGGTCGGAAAACGATACGCCGGAATAGGCCCCCTGCCCCACAAAATACGAGATCATCTCTCCAGGGTCGGCACTGGTCAGCTGGTTCAACCCGTCGATGATCTGCTGGTTGAAGAGTTTGTGCTTCTTGGGAACCGGGTTGAGGATCTCCCCTCCCCCCAGGGTGGTGATGGGGGAGTAGGCCCTGGCGACAAACCGGTCCTCCTTGATACACGAGACAGGGGTTTCCAGGCGTATTTGAACACAGGCCTTTTCCCCGGGGAGCAGCTCCTCCCGGTCCAGGAGAACGAGGTTGCCGATGATCTCGCTGGTGCCGGTGTGGAAACGGATCCGGGTTCTCGGTTTCAGCGGCTTGGCATTTTTGGACAGGTAGAGGAACTCCGCATCCACCATGTGGCTGGGTCGTAGGGCATCGGGGGTGGAGAGCACATCCCCCCGGTTGACAGCCTCCCTGTCAAGCCCCTGGAAATTAACGGCGGTCCGGGTGCCGGCCTCCACCTGTTCAGCACCCTGGTTGTGCACCTGGATGCCCCTGATTTTCGAGGTGATCCCCGTTGGGTAGATCATGATGGTCTCGCCGACATGGGCCCTGCCCGATGCAAGGGTGCCGGTGATCACCGTGCCAAACCCCTTCATGGAAAAGACCCGGTCCACGGGAAGCCGGAAGATCGGAGAAAAGGGTCGGTCGGGAATTTTTTTGCAGATCTCGTCAAGTTGTTGTTTAAAGAGGTCAATGCCCTCTCCGGTTGATGAAGAGACCGGAACAATGGGGGTATCCTCGAGAAAGGTGTCCTGGGTGAACTCCCGGATATCCTCCACGGCAAGCTCGAGAAGCTCCTCATCCACAAGATCGATCTTGGTCAGGGCGATGAAGCCGTGTTCAATGCCCATGAGGGTGCAGATCTCCATGTGCTCCCGGGTCTGGGGCATGACCCCCTCGTCCGCGGCAATGGTCATGGCAACAAGGTCAATGCCGCTGGCACCGGCAACCATGTTTTTGATGAATTTTTCATGGCCCGGGACATCCACAATGCCGACCCTTTCCCCGCCGGGGAGGGTGATGGAGGCAAACCCCAGCTCAATGGTGATGCCCCGCTTCTTCTCCTCCTTGAGCCTGTCCGTTTCAATGCCGGTCAACGCCCGGATAAGGCTGGTCTTGCCGTGATCAATATGTCCTGCCGTTCCTAAAATTATCTGGTTCAAGGTTACCAAGACCCCCTTAGCTTTTTTTGTTTCCCCTTCGCATCAACTCCATGATATATGCCGCTCCCACCAGCAGCATTCCCATGCCGGCCCCGGCGAGCATGGGCCACTCCGGCCTGAAAACCCGTGTCAGGACGACACCCAGCACAAGCCCCAGTATGATTCTGACCACCAGTATCAATAAATTGTTCATTTTTTTATCCTTTTTATCATTTTCAGCAGATCCCGATAATAATCAAACTTTAGAACTTGGTCAATATAATTTACAAATTTCATCTTCCCGGCATCATCATTTTCCGGGCAGGCCTGACCCTTTCGGATGAAGCCCGGGATCGGGAGAATGGGATTCCGTTTTGAATCGGCCTTTGGCAGGGAATATCTCCCTGCTGTCATGCCCGGCCCTTCCTGGGAAAAAAGAGCTGCACCGTGTTTGGGCGTTCAGTTTTTTTAAAAAAAAGCTTGCTAAAAGAGAAGCCGTCTGGTATAAAGGACGGGTTTTCATGCGGTGGGTGTAGCTCAGTTGGTAGAGCGCTAGGTTGTGGTCCTGGATGCCGAGGGTTCAAGTCCCTTCACTCACCCCATTTTCTTTATGAAATCCTTCGATTTTATACGGTCAAGCGCCCGTAGCTCAGCTGGATAGAGCGTCGGACTTCGAATCCGCAGGTCGCAGGTTCGAATCCTGCCGGGCGTACCATGGTCTGCATGGAAACCCTGGGAAAAACTCCCCGGGGATTTGTTTTTTCGGTCAACCGCCGTTTTTTTGCAATTACCGTTTATAACGGGAAGGAACGCAGAAGGTGGCTGGCCACAAAAAGGTAATATGCTGTAGGGAGCTTCTTATTCCCCTTGTCTATTATCAAATATCACGGGGCAGTTCTCGTGTTGAGACCTGTCTGTTTCGCACTAAGGGGAAGGAATAATTTGTCAGATAAGTATTATAGCGTGACAATTGCCTCAAGGTTTGGAACATATAAACTTTTATTTACAGGAGATTGT
>DATFJZ010000071.1:0-3320 GCA_035268945.1 Desulfobacteraceae bacterium
GAGGTGATGTCAGGGAAACCCAGCGGTATCGATTTTAAAACCATAAAGGCTGAAACGGGGTATAATGACAAGAAATTGCGAAATATTATATTCCGCCTTGATCGAACAGGCAAGATAAAGAGGATACAACGTGGAATATACAAGAAGTTGTAGTGATGATGTGAACAACCCCGGGTTGAAAAGCGGTGACTGGATTGGTGGGTACAAAATTTTGAGGATTGAACCGGTCAAAGAGATCGATTCGGTATTTTACCAGTTGGAACATGGAGAGACCGGTGCAAGGCATATCCATGTTAGCAACCGGGACAGGGAAAACACCTTTGGTGTCGCCTTTCGGACCGTGCCGGAAGATTCCACAGGGGTGGCCCATATTCTTGAGCATACCGTTTTGTGCGGTTCAAAAAAGTTCAATGTCAGGGATCCTTTCTTTTCCATGCTCAAAAGGGGGCTTTCAACCTTCATGAATGCCCTTACCGCTTCTGACTGGACCATGTACCCCTTTTCCACCCAGAACCGGAAAGATTTTTACCATCTCATGGATATCTACCTGGACGCCGCCTTTTTCCCCCGGCTCGATGAGTTGAGCTTCAAGCAGGAAGGTCACCGTCTTGAAACGGTTCCCTCCGGTGATGCCGACGGCGGGAAGGAGCTGGTTTACAAAGGGGTGGTTTACAACGAGATGAAGGGGGCCATGTCCTCCCCCGGCCAGGTCATGGGCCGTTCTCTGCTAAAGGCCCTCTACCCTGACACCACCTACAGCTTCAATTCCGGCGGAGAACCCGAGGACATCCCCTCCCTGACCCACAAGGACCTTCAACGTTTCCACGCGCGGTTCTATCACCCTTCCAATGCCTTTTTCTACACCTACGGCTGCTTTCCCCTGGAAGACCATCTGTCGTTCATTGAGAACAGGGTGCTGAAGCATTTCGGGAAAATAGAACCGGACTCCCAGGTTCCTTCCCAGCCCAGGTGGGAAACACCCGGCAAGGTGTCGGTACCGTACCCCCTTGCAACGGATGAGGACAAGACCAGAAAGTACCAGGCAGCAGTGGCGTGGCTGACCTGTGACATCAAGGATTCCTTTGAAGTGCTTGTGCTTTCTATCCTGGAACAGATCCTCCTTGGCAATGATGCCTCCCCCTTGCGAAAGGCCCTCATCGATTCGGCCATGGGGTCTGCTTTGAGTGACGGCACAGGCTTTGACGGGGAGAATCGGGACACCATGTTTGCCTGCGGCCTCAAGGACATTGCCCTGGAATCGGTCCCCGAGGTGGAATCGCTGATTTTTAACACTCTGAATGCCGTTGCTGACAAGGGCATCGATGACAAACTTGTGGCGTCGGCCATCCACCAGATTGAGTTCCACAGAAAAGAGGTGACCAACACCCCTTACCCCTTTGGCATCAAACTTCTCCTCTCCTTTGCCGGAACATGGATCCACGAAGGAGATCCTGTCTCCTGCCTCAATTTTGATGAGGACCTGAAACGGTTAAAGGATGAGATCAAAAAGGGTGGATTCCTGGAAAAGAGGATCCGGTCCTGGTTTATTGACAATCCCCACAGGGTTCTTTTTACCCTGGTACCTGACCAGGAGATGGAGGAAAAAACAGCACAGCAGACACGAGAGAAGCTGGCCGGGATCCTGAAAAAGCTGAAAACAGAAGAGATCGAACGGGTCGATGCCGATGCCCAACGCCTTGCCAGTCTTCAGGAGTCAAAAGAGGATCTCTCCTCCCTGCCCTGCTTAGGGCTTTCCGATGTCCCCCCTGACATCACGGTTATCAAACCCGACACCATCCCGGAGGTGACCAGTGCCACCTGCTACGACAAGTCCACATCGGGAATCCTCTATTTTTCGGCTCCTGTCGGGCTTGGCAATCTTTCCAGGGAGCTGCTCTTCCTGGTACCCTTTTTCTGCCAGGCATTTACAGGGGCCGGTACGGCAAAGAGGGATTATGCGGACATGGCCGAATTGATGGATCTTTACACCGGCGGGGTGGGGATTGTCCCCTCCACCGGCGCAAGGTTTGCCGAAGAGGTGGACGGTGATGGAACCTTCATGCCCTTTCTCGCCCTCCAGGGAAAGGCCTTGAACCGGAACATCGGTTCCATGTTCGATATTGTCAGCGAGCTGGTTTCCGACCACCGTTTTTCCGATCACACCCGGCTGAAAAACATGCTTTTTCAGTACAGGGCAGCCATGGAGTCGGCCATTGTGGGGAACGGCCACAAATTTGCCATTCTGCTATCTTCGCGTAATTTTACCAAAACAGCCTGTCTTTCGGAGATGTGGCACGGGATCTCCCAGTACCGGTTCATCAAGGAGCTGACCGACGCCCTGGACGGCAGTAACGGTGAAAAAACAGTCCTTGACCGGCTGACAGCGGACCTTGACACCATTGCGGCATCTGTCTTCCGGAAGAACAATATGCGGCCCGTCGTTGCCGGGGAAAAAGAGGCACTTGTCCAGGCTGACCAGAAGATTGCAGACATGCTCCAACGGCTTCCCGACCACGGGACAGATGCCTTGACCACACCGGATATTGACATGGAGCGGGCATTGCCCCGGGAGGGGTGGAGCACCAGTACGTCGGTGTCCTTTGTTGCCCAGTCCTTTAAAACGGTCCGGCTGGGCCATTCTGATGCTCCGGCCATGGCCGTGATCAGTAAAATGCTCCGATCCATGTACCTTCACCGGGAGATCCGGGAAAAAGGCGGGGCTTACGGCGGCTTTGCCATCTACAATTCCGAGGAGGGAATCTTTTCTTTCGGTTCCTACCGGGACCCGTACATCAAACGAACACTGGATGTCTACATAAAGGCCAGCGATTTTATCCTGGAAGGCGACTATTCCGAGGATGATATCAAGGAGGCCGTGCTCCAGGTATGCGCTGAAATTGACAAGCCTGAAACACCGGGGCCTGCGTCTCTCAAGGCCTTTTACAGGGATGTTGCAGGCCTGACCGATGAAAAACGGCAAAACTTTAAAACGGCTCTGCTCAAGATCGACAAGGCAAAGGTGAAGGAAGCCGCTGAAAAGTACTTTACCCGGAGCAGTGCCGACAGGGGAACAGCAGTGATTTCGGGAAAAGAGCTGCTGAAGCAGGCAAACAGGGAGCTGGCCGACGGCCATGATCCCCTTACGCTTTTTTCCATATAACGGCCATGAGCAGCATGCACACAACAAATATAAAAACAGTATTGCGCCGCCCCCAGCGGATTGCCCCGGCCTCCACGAGAACGTCGGAGGAATTTTTCCCCTGCCAGCCTAAAAATCAGGAACTGCGGGCAAGTGTGTCCTCAAACAGCCTGATTTTCTT
>DATFJZ010000072.1:0-4123 GCA_035268945.1 Desulfobacteraceae bacterium
TCAAAAACTTTCTGGCCAGGGCGGACAACCTGCTGTTGGAAGATCTGTTGGCCTCTGAAAAAAACCGTATTCCTGTTTCCCTGATTCTCTACCGCCTGGGGCTGAACCATGCCGCTGACGGTGATTATGACAAGGCTGAAAAGATTATGGAGCGGTTTGTTTCCAACTTTCCGGACCATGAAAATGCCGAAGATGCTGCCGAGGTGGCGGAACTGGTCAGAAAGCTGGGGTTCAAGGGAAACAGGGTCGGGTGTCTGCTTCCCCTGTCCGGAAAGTTCAGCACCTTCGGGCAGATGGCCCTCAAGGGCATAGAGCTGGCTGTTATGGAGTTTTCAAAGGCTTACAGCCAGGAGATCAGGGTGGTTGTCAAAGACACCCGGTCCGACAATGCCAGGGCCGTTGAGATGATGAACGAGCTTGTGGACGAGAATGTGGCGGCCGTTGTCGGCCCCATGGTAACGGCCGGGGCGGTTTCTGCCATGGCTGAAAAAAACCGGATACCGATTATCGCCATGACCCAGAAAGAGGAGGTTGCCTTGAACGGGGAGTACGTGTTTTCCAATTTTATCACCCCGCAGATGCAGGCCAGGGCCCTTGTCTCCTATGCATTTCAAAATATAGGTGTCTCGAAGTTTGCCGTGCTCTACCCCGAAGATCGCTACGGCAGGACCTACATGAATCTGTTCTGGGACATGGTGGAGGAGGTGGGGGGGACCATTGTGGGGGCCGAGGCCTACTCCCACGGCCAGACCGATTTTTCCGATGCCATAAAAAAGATAACAGGAACCTACTACCCTGTTCCCTATTTTCTCAAGGAGCAGCATGAGGCTCTCCTGGCCAGTATCGAGGAAGGCGAGGAGACCTTGGAGACAGAAAAGGCAGAAGCCCTTGAAAGAGCTGAAGATGCATCCGGTAAGAATCCTCACCGGCAAAAGCGGCGGGGCGAGGAGGGCGAGGAAGAGGACGTTGCCATTGTTGATTTCAAGGCTGTCTTTATCCCCGATGCACCGTCCAAGGTATCCCTGATCCTTCCCCAGCTGGCCTACCACGACGCAACGGGGATTTACCTGCTGGGCACCAATATCTGGCACAGCCCCCGCCTGCTGCAAGATGCTGCCGGGTATGTGAAAAACAGCGTTATCACCGAAGGCTATTTTCCCAGGAGCCGAAAAGAGAAGGCGGCCGACTTTGCCGTGGCGTTTCAGACCCTGTACAATGAAGAACCCGGGTTTGTCGAGGCCTGTGCCTATGACACCATTACCATACTGGTCACCACAGCCATGGACGATCTGGTCGCCTCCCGCCAGGCCCTGAAAGAGGGTCTGAAAACGAGGATGTTTGACGGTGTCACCGGAACGACCGTTTTTGACAGCAACGGCAATGCCCAGAACGAACCGTTTTTCCTCACCGTGAAGCGGGGGGAGTTTGTGGAGATTGACCATTGACAAGGGGACCCTGTCCGGTGGCTTCCAGCACGGACTGCCACAATTTTCCCTTGGGGTCCACATATTTTCGTTTTCCCGCCGATGCTGCCATGGGGATGTGGACATAGCGGTTGTTCCAGTGGCTGATCAGCAGCTTTGTCTTGCCTGCCATGCCGGCATGGACGGCGTCCCTTCCCAGAAAACCGCAGAAGACGCTGTCATTGGCATTGGCAGGCAGGCTTCGGATGGTGTAGCTGGGATCTATGTATTTCAGGGAGACCTGTATTCCTTTTTTGTCGAACCATTGTGCAATGGCACCTTTTAAAAAGGTGCCGATGTCTTTGAGCTTTATGTTTCCCGAGGGGTCGTAATCCCTGGGCACGTTTTCAAAAAATTGCTGGCCGGCCCCCTCGGCCACGATGATGACGGCGTGCTTCCTCTCCTTGAGGCGCTTTTCCAGGGCATGGAAGAGCCCTGATTCACCGTAAAGGTCGATGTCGATTTCAGGGATCAGCACAAAGTTGGCATCCTGCTGGGCCAGGGCCGCGGTTGCGGCGAGGAACCCCGAGTGCCTTCCCATGAGCTTTATCAGGCCAATGCCGTTGGGGTAGGCCTCGGCTTCGTTGTGGGCACCCTTGATGGCATCGGTGGCAATGTCCACGGCCGTGTCAAACCCGAAGGACCTTGATACCAGGTAGATGTCGTTGTCAATGGTCTTGGGAATGCCCACAACGCTGATCTTCAGACGTCGCCCCGTGATCTCTCCGGCAATTTTTTCGGCGGCCACCAGGGTGCCGTCACCCCCCACCATGAAGAGGATGCCGATGTTCATCCGTTCCAGGCAGTCCACAATCACGCTTATATCCTGGGTGCCCCTGGAAGAGCCCAGAATCGTTCCCCCCATGTCCAGGATGTTGGAGACGGCCTCCGGGGAGAGCTCCATGAAATTGTGGCGGTATTCGGGGATAAATCCCTGGAGCCCGTACCGGATGCCGTAGATGTTTTTCACCCCGTAGCAGTGGTGGAGTTCAAGAACCAGGGACCGGATGATGTCGTTGAGACCAGGACAGAGCCCGCCGCAGGTGACAATGGCGCATTTCAGCTTGCTTGGGTCAAAGTAGATCTTTTCCCTGGGACCGGCCTGGTCAAATCCGGGAAGCGCTTTGTTTTCTGACAGCAGCGTTTCAATGTTTTTTGTCTGCACATCAACAAGGACCCGGTCCCTGTCCGATATGAAACGCTTTTCCTGACCGCAGTCCGGCTGGCTGCAAAGGGGAGAGGTGATTTTGGCCTCTCCCAGGGTTTCGATGTCGGTGGTGATGTTCATGGTGCCTCCAGTTTGGGGGTTATGGCCCGGCAGGGTGCTGCCCTCGGTTGCAGCATCCCATAGGGTGATTTGTTCATGGGGTCATGTGCCGTTGAATTTGAACGCTCCCTTGCCGAGAATGTCGTGGAGGTGGAGCACGCCGACGGTTTTTCTGTTTTTGTCAATGACCGGCAGGACGGTGATCTGGTGTTTCTCCATGATGTTCAGGGCATCGTACAGGGGGGAGTCGTCGGACACCGTGCGGGGGGCTTTTGTCATGAACTGCCGGACAGCCGCCCTGTGAAAGTCGGTCTTTTTCCGGGCGATGATGTGCCGGACATCCCCGTCTGTTACAATACCGGCAAGGCTGTTGTCGTCTTCCAGGACCATCACAGCCCCCAGTCGGTATTTTTCCATGACATCCACGGCCAGCTCCAGGGAAGCGGTGACCGGTACGGATGGAATGTTCCCTCCGGTGAGCATGATCTCCCCCACCATGCAGGAGAGCCGCTGCCCCAGGGCGCCGCCGGGGTGGGATCGTTTAAAATCCTCTTTTTTGAATTTTTTTTCATTGATCAGCACCACGGCCAGGGCATCTCCCATGGCCAGCTGGGCCGTTGTGCTGGAGGTGGGGGCAAGGCCCAGGGGGCAGGCCTCTTTTTTGACGCCGGTATCAATCACCGTTCCGCAGATCCGTGCCATGGTGGAGTTGACATTGCCGGTAAAAGCGATCATTTCACAGCCGAGAAGCTTGATGGATGGCAGAAAAATGTTGAGTTCATCGGTCTCTCCCGAATTGGAGATGGCTATGAGAACATCGTTTCTGGACACCATGCCGAGGTCTCCGTGCATGGCCTCCACCGGATGGAGAAACATGGCGTTGGTACCGGTGCTTGACAGGGTTGCCACGATTTTCCGGCCGATGAGCCCGGATTTTCCGATCCCCGCCACAATCACCCTGCCGGTGGCGCTGCAGATGATTCTAACCATTTTTTCAAAATCCGGCCCCAGCTTTTCAGTCAGGTCCAGGATGCTTTCAGCCTCTGTTTTTAAAACCTGCACAGCATCTTGTATGATCATTATCTCTTTCTTTTGCCTTTGTTTTTTTATTTTACACGAAGCGGACTTTCGGAATTACACGACTTTCATATAACGGCCATGAGCAGCGTGCTCACAACAAAGATAAAAACAGTACTGCGCCGCCCCCAGCGGATTGCCCCGGCCTCCACGAGAACGTCGGAGGGATTTTTTACCTGCCAGCCTAAAAATCAGGAACTGCGGGCAAGTGTGTCCTCAAACAGCCTGATTTTCTTAACGCCTGGCAGGGAAAAAATCCTTATCTCCTTTGGTTCTCAAGTTCCAGCCGGGGCAAATCCACTGGGGGCTCTGACTC
>DATFJZ010000073.1:0-4643 GCA_035268945.1 Desulfobacteraceae bacterium
ATACCCAGGGGCCCGGTGTGGAAATCAATGTGACCGCTTCCGATCCTGCAGGAAACACATCCAGCAGGGGGTTCTACTACTACATCAGGGATACAAAGTTCAGAACCGATGTGCTGACCATTTCCGACCGCTTCCTGTCAAGGAAAATGCCCGAGTTCGATGTCGGTGAAAAGCAGCAGGTCTTTGATGCCAGAGAAAATCCTAAATTGGAAAAGTTCCTCTACATCAACCGGGTGGTACGAACACAGAATATCCAGGATCTCCTTGAACCGGTTGTCAACACGGAACCTGTGCGTTTCTGGCAGGGAAGGTTTTCAAGACTTCCGGGTTCTGCCAACAGGGCTTCCTTTGCCGATCACCGGATATACAAGTACAAGAAAGAGGAGATCGATCGCCAGGTCCACATGGGCATTGATCTTGCCTCGGTGGCCAGGGCGCCTGTCCCGGCTGCCAACAGTGGACGGATTCTCTGCACGGACCGGGTCGGCATATTCGGCAACTCCGTACTCATCGACCATGGATTCGGGCTCACCACCATCTATTCCCATCTGAGCACCGTGCTTGTCAAAAAGGGAGACCGGGTAGAAAAGGGGGATATCATCGGCAAAAGCGGTTCCACCGGGCTTGCAGGCGGGGATCACCTCCATTTTGGGGTTGCCGTTAACAATGTGTTTGTCAACCCGGTGGAGTGGTGGGATTTAACCTGGATCAAAAACAATATCCTCTCAAAGATCCAGTATGTTGAAAAACTCCAGTTCACGCAGTAAAAATAACTTAATCACTTGAAACTTTCATATAAAAAGGCATAAAATGAGTGAATTCAAGGTAAACAAAACATACCAAGAGATCAATGAAAAGATAAAAGCCGGCAATGCTGTTGTTGTCACCGCCGAAGAGATCATCGACATCGTTAATGACCAGGGACCTGTTGAAGCGGCAAGACATGTGGATGTCGTCACAACAGGAACGTTTGCCCCCATGTGTTCCTCCGGTGTTTTTATCAATATCGGCCAGTCCAATCCGGTGATTCGAACGACCAGTACCTGGTTCAACAACGTTCCTGCCTATTCCGGCGTGGCTGCCGTGGACTGCTTTCTCGGAGCCACCCAGACCTGTGAGGATGATCCCCTGAACAAGCGTCATCCCGGGGAGTTCAATTATGGAGGGGGGCATGTGATCCAGGACCTTGTGGCTGGAAAAGAGGTAGAACTGCGGGCGGAAAGCTACGGAACAGACTGTTATCCCAACAGGAAAATCGAAAAGACCATCACACTTAAAGATCTTCCCAATGCCACTTTGTGCAATCCGAGAAATGCCTACCAGAATTACAACTGCGCCATCAACCGGTCCGACCGGGTCAAGTACACCTACATGGGCACACTGAAGCCGGGGATGGCCAATGCCAACTATTCAACCTCCGGCCAGCTGAGCCCCCTGTTCAACGATCCCTATTTAAAGACCACAGGCCTTGGGACGCGGATTTTCCTCGGTGGTGCCCAGGGATACGTCACATGGAACGGTACCCAGCATAAAAAAGAGGTGAACCGATCCATGAAGGGCAGTCCCCTCACCCCTGCCGCCACCCTTTTTGTCATGGGAAATTTAAAGGAGATGTCTCCGGAATGGCTTGTGGGTCAGAGCATCCGGGGGTACGGGGTTTCCCTCTCCGTTGGTCTGGGAATTCCCATTCCCATTTTAAACGAGGAGATGGTCAAGTACACGGCCATCAGTGATGAAGAGCTCTTTACCCAGGTGATCGATTACGGCCACGACTACCAGCAGGGAAATGCCAAAAGCCACGGCCAGGTAAGCTATGCCGAGCTCAAGAGCGGAACCATCATGATCAAGGGAAAGGAGGTCCAGAGCGTGCCCCTCTCCAGCATGGTCAAGGCAAGGAAGATTGCCGATATTTTAAAGCGGCAGATCCAGAAGGGCAGATTCCTACTGGGAGAACCCCAGCACCTGTTCTAACCACGCATTTTAAAAAGGCACTGCCCCATGACAAAAGTCAAAACCATTGATGTGGAGAAATCTTCCACGGTAAAAGAGAAAAACGGAAAAAAAGGCGCCCTCCGGGAGAATGTCGAAGCTGTCCTCATTGCCGTTGTCCTGGCCCTTTTTATCCGGACATTTATTGTTCAGGCTTTTAAGATTCCCTCAGGCTCCATGAAAAACACCCTCCTCATCGGCGATCACATCCTGGTCAACAAGTTCATATACGGTGTGAAAATTCCCTTCACCGGCGGGGCGGGAACGGCCGGCAATATCCTCATTCCGGTTTCAGAGCCGGACAGGGGGGATATCATCGTTTTCCGTTATCCCGAGGATACGGACAAGGATTTTATCAAGCGGGTGGTGGGGATCGAGGGAGACACGGTCCAGGTCCGGGACAAAGAGCTCTACATCAACGGGGAGCTCCAGGAAGACGAACCCTACGCCATTCACAAGGACTCGAGGGTCATACCGGGCCGGTTCTCTGCCCGGGACAATTTCGGACCGGTGACCGTGCCGGAAGACAAGCTTTTTGTCATGGGAGACAACCGGGACAACAGCCACGACAGCAGGTTCTGGGGATTTGTGGATCTCGAGGCGGTAAAGGGCAAGGCCTTTATCATCTACTGGTCATGGAACAAGGAGTCCTTCGGTGTTCGTTGGGACAGAACCGGAGATCTTCTCCATTGATCTGCACCATCAGCAATTGCCCGGCAATTTTAATTATCCACTTTAAACTATTTCAAGATAGGATGCGTCCCCATGCACTTCAAACACAAGGATATTCTTGACATGGAATCCCTTTCCGTTGATGAGATTTCCATGATCCTCGATACGGCAACGGGCATGAAAGAAATTTCAGAGCGGCCGGTGAAAAAAGTGCCCACCCTGAGGGGCAAAACCATTGTGCTCTTTTTCCAGGAGCCCAGCACCCGAACCAAGGTCTCCTTTGACATCGCAGCCAAACGTCTCAGTGCCGACAGCATCTCCATCTCCAAGAGCACCAGCAGCATTGTCAAGGGAGAGACCCTGGTGGACACGGCAAAGAACCTTGAGGCCATGCGACCTGATGTCATTGTCATGCGCCACTCTTCCTCCGGGGCGGCCCATATGATCGCAAAGCGGGTCAACGCCTCGGTGATCAATGCCGGGGACGGCACCCATGCCCATCCCAGCCAGGCCCTGCTGGACATGATGAGTGTCAGGGAGAAGAAGGGGAGGATAGAGGGGTTGAAAATCGCCATGGCAGGGGACATTGCCCACTCCAGGGTGGCACGGTCGAACATTGCCGGCTTTACCAAAATGGGGGCAGAGGTGACGGTGACAGCTCCGGGCACCATGATTCCCAGGGGAATAGAATCTCTGGGGTGCACCGTTGCCGGCACCATGGAGGCGTGTGTTGCCGATGCCGATGTGATCATCATGCTGCGCATTCAAAAGGAGCGGCAAAACGAGGTTCTTTTTCCAACGGAAAGGGAGTACGCCGCCCTTTACGGCCTGAACCGGGAACGCCTTGCCATGGCAAAGCCCGATGCCGTTGTGATGCATCCCGGTCCCATGAACCGGGGGGTTGAAATTGCCAATGATGTGGCCGACGGAAAATCTTCGGTGATACTGGACCAGGTGACCAACGGAGTGGCCTTGCGCATGGCGCTCTTTTATCTTGTGGCAGGAGGCAGTCGAAATGCGGATACGGTTTAAGGGAGCCCATATTGTCGATCCGGGACGGGTCAATGAAAGAAAAGATCTGGTTGTCAGGGACGGTCTGGTTGAAACCCTGGTGGACCCATCCGTACCGGAAGAGGACCCGGACACCGGAATCGTTGATGTGACGGGCATGACCCTTGTGCCCGGGCTCATCGACCTCCATGTCCATCTGAGGGAACCCGGGGCCGAATACAAGGAGACCATCGAGACCGGGTTGAAAGCCGCTGTGCGGGGCGGTTTCACCGCTGTCTGCCCCATGCCCAACACCGATCCGGTGAACGACAACGCCCAGGTGACGCAATTTTTGATCAACAGGGCCGGGGAACTGGGCCTCTGCCGGGTCTATCCCGTGGGCGCCATCACCGAGGGCTTGAAGGGGACGGGTCTTGCCGAGCACGGGGAGATGAAAACGGCGGGCATTGCCGCCATTTCCGATGACGGTAACCCCGTTGAAGACTCCCGGCTCATGCGCCGGGCCATGGAGTACGCCGGCTCCCTTGGACTGCTTGTTATCTCCCATTCCGAAGACAGGGCCCTGTCACGGTACGGTGCCATGAACGAGGGGGCCGTTGCCACAGGACTCGGGATAAAGGGGATTCCCAATGCCGCAGAGAGCGCCTTTGTCATGCGGGAGCTTGCCCTGGCCGAGCTGACAGATACCCCCATCCACATCGCCCATGTCAGCTGCAGGGAGTCCGTCGAGGTCATTCGAAATGCCAAGAAAAGGGGGGTGAAGGTGACCTGCGAGACGGCGCCCACTATTTCACACTGACAGACCGGGCCGTGAAGGATTACGACACCGCTGCCAAGATGAGCCCCCCCCTGAGAACGGAAACCGACAGGCAGGCGATCATCCAGGGACTTGTTGACAACACCATCGATATCATTGCTACGGACCATGCCCCCCACTCGTCCCTGGAAAAGGATGTGGAGTTTGACAGGGC
>DATFJZ010000074.1:0-5246 GCA_035268945.1 Desulfobacteraceae bacterium
CTTATCCATATTCTATGTATATGCTCAAACGGTACATTTTGTCAAGTTATGTTTGTAATGTTTGTGGGCAAAAACAAGATGATGTGTGGATCTGGCTATCATTAATTGCCCGTTATCTATCTGGATATCATGCTTATTATCAAGATCCGTATAAGTCCTTTAAAAACAACGGCATATCAAGATTGATAAAATGTGTAAAGACAAATTGAAAAAAAGGTTTATACATAAAAACCGTTGCAGTACAAGAACAATAAGAGTGAACCATACTTGCTCCATCCTGAATTCCACCAAACCCCAATGACAATCAAGGTATTGCTAAATTTACTTCTATCGAATTTCACAATTATCCTTGAAAGTCAAGATGAAAAGAAAAACCTTTTTCATTTTTGCAAATTACCATACGGCCGGACCAAATTTTTCAACGTCTGCTTGACAAAAACGAATATTCTATCCTATTGTGAGAGCCATATGAACAATGCAAAGATCATACTCATCGACCAGACCATCCGGGAGGGAATGCAGCACCGGGGGATTGTCTTCTCATCGGACCAGAGAAAGACCATTGCCCGGTTCCAGGAACAACTCGGAGTGGACATCTGCCAGGCCGGCTATCCCCCGGCCCACACCTCGGAACAGGAGAGCGTCCGGCAGCTCACCGAATTTGCCGCAAAGGAGAACTTCTCCTTGAAAATTGCCGGCATGGGCCGGGCCAGTGTAAAGGACGCGGCCGTTCTCGCCGAAACCGGCGTTGCCGATTTCCACCTCCACGCCTTCCTCCCCCCGGACAGCAGCGAACAGGAAAAAGAGCGTTTTTTTTCAGGCCTTGACGCCTGCGTAAGCACCATTCGAAACGAGGTGCCCCAAGCCAGGATCTCCCTTGCCATGCTGGACATCGGCAGGACACCCTCCGGTTTTCTTGAAAAAAGTGCCGATTTTCTCATCCACCGGGTGGGAGTGGATATCCTCTCCCTGCCCGACACCTCGGGCATCATTGCCCCCAACCTCATCTACGACTGCATCAGCCCGGTTGTTCTCCAGGCAAGGGAAACCGCCACCAGGATCAGCGTCCACTGCCACAATGACATGGGCATGGCAGGGGCCAACACCATCATGGGGGTCATGGCCGGGGCCACGGTGGTGGAGGCTTCAGCCCTTGGCATTGGAGAAAGAAACGGCATGGCAGACCTGTTCACAACGGGAAAAATGCTCAAGGACCAGGGGTTTTTAATGAACCTTGACACCGAAGCGCTTGCCACCTTCAAGGCGTACTATGACTATGTCAGCGATATCTGCAGGGAGCAGACCGGTGATCCCCTGCTCAGCTACAACACCCCTTTTTTCGGCGATGCCGTCAAAACCCACGTGGCAGGCACCCACGCCACAACCGCCTTTGGCCTGGGCCAGGAGGAGAAATTCTTCCTCAACACCCTATGCGGTAAACATCTGGTGAAAAAATACCTGGAAAAAGAGAAAATCCCCTACAATAAGGCCGCCCTTCCCGCCATCACCCAGGCAATAAAAAACCAGAGCGCAGCCCGGGGACGCAGGCTGAAAACAGCCGAAATCCGGATCATTGCCGCAGAGCATTGATCTTTTTCACACCCCTTGCCGAAAACGTTGAATCCCTCTGTGGCAGTACCGACTCCAACAGACACCTGGAAAGCGTTCCGGCGCGGTCTTGCCTCAACAACCAAAAATTTAACCAGCCAGTATAAATTTACGGTAAAATATGGTATGTGGTCATTGCAAACGTAAAATCAGGAGGGGAAGACCCGGGAATCAACGGATCTGACCAAGGTTGAGATCACGCCCCACAGGAGAGGGAATATCGGCAGTTGATTTCACGGAACCCCGCCATACAAAAGGAAAATTCAATTGCAACCAGACCATGCAGCTTTGCTGAAAGATGTCTCTTTCTCATACAGAAACCGGAAGATCCTCGAAAAGGTAACCCTTTCCATCGCCTACGGCGACTTTGCCACCATTGTGGGACCCAACGGCGGCGGCAAGACAACCCTGCTCAAACTGATGCTGGGACTGTTGAAGCCGGATGCAGGCACCATCGAGCTGCTTGGCACCACACCGGAAAAGAGCAGGCTTGACATCGGTTACATGCCCCAGTACGCAAGGCTTGACATGCAGTTCCCCGTAACGGTCACCGATGTGGTGCTCATGGGAAGGCTCTCCAGAAAAACATGGGGCAGCTATACCCCGAAGGATCGAAAAGCGGCAGCAGAGGCCCTTGAAGAGGTAAGGCTTCTGGACCAGAAGGACAGCCATTTCAGCCGGCTCTCCGGGGGGCAGAAACAACGGGTCCTCATTGCCAGGGCCCTGTGCAGCGACCCAAAGCTGCTGATCCTGGACGAGCCCACATCCAATATCGACGAGGAGACGGAACACCTCTTCTTTGAGATGCTGGAACGGCTCAACACACGGATGACCATCCTTCTCGTCTCCCACGATCTGGGGTTCGCCTCCCAGAAGGTGAAAAGCGTCATCTGCGTCAACCGGGAGGTGGTGATGCACCCCACCACCAAAATGGACGGGACAACCATCAAGGAGATCTATGGCGGAGAATTTGAAATGATACGCCATGACCACCGGTGCAGCAACAGGGGAGCCCTTCATGAATGAATTCATCACGGCCCTGGTGGACCCCGACCTGGTCTTTCTTCGAAATGCCCTTGCCGTGAGTCTCCTGGCAAGCTTCTCCTTTGGCATCATCGGCACCTACGTGGTCACCAGGCGGATCAGCTACCTTGCCGGAGCCATCTCCCACTCGGCCTTTGGCGGCATCGGAGCGGCCCTCTACCTCAACAGGGTGTACCACCTCTCCTGGCTGGACCCCATCCATGGAGCCGTGGTGTTTGCCCTGGGAGCCGCCGTGATCACCGGTCTCGTCTCCATTCATGCCCAGGAGCGGGAAGACACCGTCATTGGTGCCATCTGGGCCGTTGGCATGGCAGCAGGGCTGGTCTTCATCGACCTCACCCCGGGCTATTTTGAAATGTCCAGTTTTCTCTTTGGGGACATCCTCCTCATCTCCCGAAACGACATCGTCATGGTTCTGCTCCTCGATCTTGCCATCGTGACAGCCACCCTGGTCTTTTACAACAAGCTCCTCGCCGTCTGCTTTGATGAAGAACACGCCGTTCTCAGGGGCATCAACACCTCGCGGTACTACATCTTCCTTCTCTGCCTCACAGCCCTGACCATTGTGCTCCTGGTAAGGGTGGTGGGCATTGTCATGGTCATTGCCCTGCTGACCCTGCCCGCTGCCGTGGCGGGCAAATTCACCGACAAGCTCTGGCACATGATGGGGGCCTCCATTATCTTCTGCATGCTCTTTAACGTTGCCGGCCTGGCAGTGAGTTTTTCAGCGGGTTTTTCCACCGGCCCCGTGATTATTCTCATTGCCGGCACCACCTACCTGATGGTCCTCTCTTCCCTTAAAATCCTGGAAAAACTCAAAAAAGCGTCTTGACCAATGAAAATCCTTCTGATATACGCCAACAGCTATTTTCTGGAGAGCCCTGTTTATCCCTTTGGCCTGGATCTCATTGCAGGATTTCTGCGAGACCAGGGCCATGAGGTGAAAATCGACATGCCGTTTCTTTACCACGGGGATACGGCAGAGGGAATGGCCGCCGTCCTGGAGGCCTTTTTACCGGACATTGCCGGGATCTCCATTCGAAACATCGACACGGCCATGGCCTGTGAAACATTCGGCACATGGCGGCAATACGGCATCAACACTCGTTTTTTTCTCCCCCATGCCGCAGAAACGGTGGCTGCCATCAAGACTCTGGCCCCCGAGGTTCCGGTGGTTGCCGGAGGAGCGGGTTTTTCCGTCTCTCCCGGGGCAATACTGACATACATAAAGGCAGACTACGGCATCACAGGGGACGGCGCCAGGGCCATGGAACGGCTGGTCCACTGCCTCGAGCAGGGAAAAGAGCCGGAAACGGTGGAAAACCTCCTCATCCGGGACAAAGACGGCAGAATCAGGGAAAATCCAACGGCCGGGGCCATTGACCTGGCCCTTCACCCCATTGAAAGGGAGAAACGCTTTGATTACACCTTCACAACCGGTGCCATGCCCGTCCAGAGCCGTTACGGATGCCCCATGGGCTGTTCCTATTGTGTGGAACCGCTGATAACAAAGCAACAGGAAGCGGCAAGGAAAAAAGAGGAGGTGATCCAGGAGCTTCAGATGATTTCCCGGCAATACCCCGGGGTTTCTGAGATTTTTTTTGTCGATGCGGAGTTCAACGCCCCCACCCCGGATTTCAGCCTTGCCCTGTTAAAGGATATCATCAAGGCGGGGCTCCACCGGCGGTTCACCTTCTCCTCCCAGTTTCTCCCCGTAAACATTACCGGGGAGTACGCCGGCCTGCTCGCCGAGACGGGGTTCCATGTCATCCTCACCTGTGACTCGTTTTCCGACACGGTGCTGAACAAAAACAGCTGTCCCTACAGGGAGAGCCAGATCAAAAAGAGCCTGGCGCTTTTCCAGGACCATGGGGTGAGGTGCAGCCTGAACCTTATCTTCGGCCTGCCCGGGGAGACCTTTGAGACCATTGACCACACCATCGCCGGTTTGAAAGAGGCTGCCGCCTCCCCCCTTTTCAAGCTGGAATACACCGCCGGTGCCAGGGTTTACAACCGCACCCCCCTGTGCCGGCTGGTGGAAAAGGGCAACAGCGAAAATTTTCTTTACGGTGAAACATCAGACGGCTACATAAAACCCCTCTTTTTCTCCTCCCCTGTTTCCCCCCTTGAGATCAACCAGTACATTGAAGGGCAGCTGGGAAGGGTCATCGATTTTAAACCGCCGGAAACCAAAAAACAGAGAAGGATTGCCAGCATCGGCATTGATGCAGGCCAGGGGCTTCATGAAAAGAGCTGTGAAGGCTTCTGCTCAACAGGAATGGACGTCAAGGAGGCCATCTTTGACTACCTTTTCCGGAAGTATACCGAATCCCGTGACAACAGCCTGGCAGAAAAAATCACACGAAACTTTCTCAGTGCCATTGAAGAAGGGGACATGGACGGCCTGTACGCCCACCGCAGGCCCATGCTCAGCTACTTCCTCTCCCTGCTGGCACCGGAAAAAGGCCGTGGAGGAGATGAAGTAAACCCGTGACACCTGCCGGCATAAGGGATCTGGAAAAAAATAATATTCACAGATTGCGCAGGATTATTTTTTGTAAGATCCCCAGGTCCGAAAGTTGAATGATGAACAA
>DATFJZ010000075.1:0-4152 GCA_035268945.1 Desulfobacteraceae bacterium
ATCTGTCCTGCACCGATCACACCAAATTTCTTTATATCCATCATTGTCTCCTTATCGATTAATAACAAGGGCCACCGCTTCTCCACCACCCAGGCAGAGGGATGCCAGCCCTTTTTTCACATCTCTTTTTTCCATTTCATAAATCAGGGTGGTCAACACCCTGGCCCCGCTGGCCCCGATGGGATGCCCCAGGGCCACGCTGCCGCCGTTGACATTGACCCTGCCGGGATCAAGCTCAAGCACCTTGTTGATTCCCTGGGAAGATCCGGAAAACGCTTCGTTGATCTCAAAGAGATCGATCTCTCCAAGGGAGGATCCCTCTTTTTTCAACACCTTGGGAATGGCATAAATGGGTGCCATGAGCACATACTTCATGTCAATACCATGGGAAGCCTGGGCCCCTATTTCGCAGAGGATATGGCACCCCAGAGCCTCTGCCTTCTCCCGGCTCATGACCAGGAGGGCAGAGGCACCATCACTGATAATCGAGGCGTTTCCAGCGGTGCCGACACCGTTTTTCTGGAAGGCCCCTTTCATCTTTGCAAGAAAATCATACCCCGTCTCCTTGGGGCACTCGTCGGTGTCAAAGAGAACAGGATCCCCTTTTCTTGCCGGGATCTCAACCGGGGTGATCTCCTCTTTGAACCGCCCCGAGGCAACGGCTTTCACCGCTTTTGCATAGGAATCTGCGGCAAACCGGTCCTGATCCTCCCTTGACACCTCCCATTTTTCCGAACAGAGCTCGTTGGAGACCCCCATGTGAAAATCATTGACAACGTCCCAGAGACCGTCGTGGACCATGTGATCCTCGATCTTCCCCGGCCCCATGCGGTGTCCCCATCTTGCCTTGTCAAGGTAGTAGGGGGCCATACTCATGTTCTCCATACCCCCTGCAACAACCACATCGGCATCGCCGCACTGGACGGCCTGGGCTGCCAGCATCACGGCTTTTAACGAAGAGCCGCACACCTTGTTGATGGTGAGGGCTTCCACTTCCCAGGGAAGCCCTGCCTTTACAGCGGCCTGCCTGGCGGGGTTCTGGCCGTAACCGCAGGGAAGCACCATTCCCATGATGCATTCATCGATCTCTTTTTGATCCACATCAACACGGTTGATCACCTCTTTGATCACATGGGCACCAAGGTCGGTGGCCCCGATTTTACTCAAACTCCCCCCAAAGCTTCCCAAAGGGGTTCTTGCAGCACTGACGATAACAGCTTTTCTCATATCATATCTCCATTGTCATCTTTTTTTTTATATAAAAACCACACTACATGTTTCTTCGATACTTGCCCCCAACCTCGTACAACGCCCCTGTGATGCTGCCAAGGGAGCAGACCTTGACCGTTTCCATGAGTTCGGCAAACATATTTCCCCCCTCCAGGGCGGTTTTCTGCAGCCGCTTCAGGGCCTCGTCGCTGCGGTCACCGTTCTTCTCCTTGAAGGCCGAGAGGCGTTCCAGCTGGGAATTTTTCTGTTCGTCTGTGGAGCGGGAGAGCTCCAGGCAGGACATGGACTCTTCATAATTGGCATGGGGATCCTGGAAGGTGTTCACTCCGACCAGGGGAAGCTCCCCGGAATGCTTCAGCTGCTCGTAGTAGATGGACTCCTCCTGGATCTTACCCCGCTGGTAACCGGATTCCATGGCCCCCAGGACCCCGCCACGTTCGGTGATTCTCTCAAATTCCACAAGAACCGCCTCTTCCACCAGATCTGTCAGCTCGTCAACGATAAAGCTTCCCTGGAGGGGATTTTCGTTTTTGGAAAGACCCCACTCCCGGTTCAGGATCAGCTGGATGGCCAGGGCCCGCCGCACCGACTCGCCGGAGGGGGTGGTGATGGCCTCGTCAAAGGCGTTGGTGTGCAGGCTGTTGCAATTGTCATACACCGCGCACAGGGCCTGGAGGGTGGTCCTGATGTCGTTGAACTGAATATCCTGGCTGTGCAGGGAACGTCCCGAGGTCTGAACATGGTACTTGAGCTTCTGGGATTTTTCATTGCCCCGGTAGAGATGCTTCATGGCAATGGCCCAGATCCGCCTGGCCACCCTTCCGATGACCGTGTACTCCGGATCCATGCCGTTGGAGAAGAAAAACGACAGGGAAGGGGCAAAGGAATCAATGGGCATTCCCCTGGAAAGATAGTACTCCACATAGGTGAAGCCGTTGGCAAGGGTCAGGGCAAGCTGGGTGATGGGATTGGCACCGGCTTCGGCAATGTGGTACCCGGAGATGGAAACCGAATAGAAATTTCCCACCTGGTTGTCGTTGAAATACTGCTGGATATCCCCCATCATCTTCAGGGCAAACTCGATGGAAAAGATGCAGGTGTTCTGGCCCTGGTCCTCCTTGAGGATATCCGCCTGGATGGTTCCCCTGACGCTGGAGATGGCCTTCTGTTTGATTTCCCGACACTGATTCTCGTCGGGCTCTGTGTTATGTTCCTCTCGGAACTTTTCCATCTGCTGATCAATGGCCGTGTTCATGAACATGGCCAGCATCATGGGAGCCGGTCCGTTGATGGTCATTGAGACCGATGTGTTGGGGGCGCACAGATCAAAACCACTGTACAGCACCTTGGCATCCTCCACGGTGCAGATGCTCACCCCGGAATTGCCGATCTTGCCGTAAATGTCCGGCCGGGTTTCAGGATCATATCCGTAGAGGGTCACCGAATCAAAGGCCGTTGACAACCGCTTGGCCGGGTAACTTTCTGAGAGCAGCCGGAAACGTCTGTTGGTGTCAAAGGGCCCGCCTTCGCCGGCAAACATCCGGGTGGGATCCTCGTCCTCCCGTTTCAAAGGGAACACCCCGGCGGTATAGGGAAAACCGCCCGGCACGTTCTCCCTTCGCATCCACTTCAGGGATTCTCCAGGATCCTTGTACTTGGGAATGCACACCTTGGGAATCCGTGAATGGCTAAGGGTCCGGGACGACAGGGAAAGCTTGAACTCCTTGTCCCTGACCGTGTAGGTCAATTCATCCTTTGAATAGGTCTGCTGAACGTTTTCCCACTGCTTGAGCAGCTCATCGGTCTCCTTGTCAATCCTGCCCTCGGCACCGTCAAGGGCCTGTTTCAACTGCTCAACGATCTGTTCGGTATTGTCGGGAAAACCGTTCTCCAGGGTTTCCTGTGTTTTCTGCAGGTGCCACCGGCTGCGGACGGCATCGGCCTGTTCATCGGTTTCCCTGTGGTAGTTTCTCACCGTGTCGGCGATCTCCGCCAGGTAACGGGTGCGATCGGCGGGAATGATGATGGTCTTGGAGGTGGAAAATTTTGTATTGGTTGCCGGGAGGGAAGAGGTAAAGCGTGTCCCGTTTTTTTCCGCCACCAGGTCAAGGACGGCGTGGTAAAAGGCCGTCACCCCGTCATCGTTGAATTTCGATGCAATGGTTCCAAACACCGGCATCTCTTCCAGGGGGGTATCCCAGACCTGGCGGTTTCGCTGTACCTGTTTTCTTACGTCCCGCAGGGCATCTTCACTGCCCCGTTTTTCAAACTTGTTGATCACCACGATATCGGCGTAATCCAGCATGTCGATTTTTTCCAGCTGGGAGGGCGCCCCGAATTCCGCGGTCATCACATACACCGCCGTGTCCACAAGGTCAATGATCCTGGAGTCCCCCTGGCCGATGCCAGCGGTTTCCGCTATGATAATGTCATAACCGGCAGCCTTGACCACCTCGATGGCTTCGGGAAGGGATTTGGGCAATTCAGACTGGGATTCCCGGGTGGCAAGGGAACGCATGTACACCCGGCCCGTCTCGATGGAATTCATCCGTATCCTGTCGCCGAGGAGGGCGCCGCCGGTTTTCCGCCTGGAGGGGTCACAGCTCAGCACGGCAACATTGACCCCTTTTAAATCCCTGAGTATCCGCAGGATAAATTCGTCGGTGAGGGAGGACTTGCCGGCACCGCCGGTGCCGGTCAACCCGATGACAGGGGGAGTTCTCCCCTGTTTCAATTCAGCAAGTTTGCCGAGGATTTCGTCCAGTGAACCGTCTTCTTTTGCCTTTGCCTCCTGGACAGCGGTGATGAAGTTGGCTGTCACATACTTTTCAGCCACGGTGAGCCGGGAGTAGTCCAGGGCATTGACATCCACGGTGGAATGATCCATCCGGCTGAGTTTGTCGTTGATAATACCCTGGAGAC
>DATFJZ010000076.1:0-2754 GCA_035268945.1 Desulfobacteraceae bacterium
CCCTTGAACACCTTGTGGGGCAGCAGCCGTTTTATCTCCTCCTCTGTTTTCCCCTGTTTTCTCAACTCGTCGGCCGTTTCTTGATCTGTTTTTCCCATGAGAAGGGCCTCGGTCTGGGCAAAAAAATGGGAGAGGAGAATCTCATGGTGAACGGTGAGAGGCGTACTGCCCACGGCAGGGGCGAGAAAATCCGCCGGGACCAGGTGGGAACCCTGGTGAATCAGCTGGAAAAAGGCGTGCTGCCCGTTGGTTCCCGGTTCCCCCCAGACAACAGGAGAAGTGGCGCACGCCACCGGCCCACCGTCCCTGGCAGCGGTCTTACCGTTGCTCTCCATGGCCGCCTGCTGCAGGTACGCCGGAAACCGATGCAACGCCTTTGCATAGGGAAAAACCGCCTCGGTCTGGGCATTGAAAAAATTGGTGTACCATATGGAGATCAAGGCAAGAACAACGGGAATGTTGTGTCGCAAAGGGGTGTTTCGAAAATGGCGGTCCATTTCAAAACCGCCGGCAAGCATTGCTTGAAAATTGTCATACCCGATATAACAGGCAATGGGAAGGCCGATGGCAGACCACAGGGAGTAACGCCCCCCCACCCAGTCCCACAGCTCAAAGCGGTTTTCCCTGTCAATGCCAAAGGCCTCCACAGCCCCGGTGTTGGCCGAAACGGCGACAAAATGGCCGGCAACGTTCCCGGCCTCTCCGGCATGGGCCAGAAACCACCTCCTGGCGGCAAAGGCGTTGGTCATGGTCTCCTGGGTGGTAAAGGTCTTTGAGGCAATGATAAACAGGGTGGTTTCAGGATCGAGGTTTTCCAGGGTATCACCAATGTGGGCCCCATCGATGTTGGAGACAAAATGCACCTCAACTCCGCCGTGGGCATAGGGTTTCAATGCCTCGGTGACCATCAGGGGACCGAGATCGGAACCGCCGATGCCGATGTTGACAATATCGGTGATGGTTTTTCCAGTGTACCCCTTCCTCCTGCCGGCTGTGATCTCTCCGGAAAAGTCCTTCATCCTGGCCAGCACCCTGTTCACCCCGGGCATCACGTCCTGGTTGTCAAGGTAAACAGGGGTATTGGACCTGTTGCGAAGGGCCGTATGGAGAACGGCTCTGTTCTCCGTTTCATTAATGGCCCTGCCGGTGAACATCTGCTCTGCGGCATCTTGCACCCCTGCCTCCCGGGCCAGTTCGACCAGCAGATCAAGGGTGGTTTCGGTGATGATGTTCTTGGAAAAATCCACCAGAATATCGCTGCATTCAATGGAAAACCGTTCAAACCGCCGGGGGTCATTGTCAAACAGCTCTTTCATGTGAACCGTTTTCATCCGGCTGTGATGGTCCAGGAGAGCCTTCCAGCTCTTTGTCCTGCACGGGTTTTGTTTTTTCAGCATGGGCAGCTCCTTTTTTCCGTATTTCACACAATGTTTCGGCGCCAGTATCTGACCAATGCGCTATCAACCGGGGTCAGGCTTGTTGGGCTTGCGCATCACTTCGGCCAAATCAGCCGTTGTGTAGATCAACGGGGCCTGGCTTGTGTTATTCTGTCCCCATACCACGCAGATAGCGGCAAATCAATTATTTCTTGACAAAAAACCCCGGCAAACCGTAGTATCGGCAGGTCGGCCCTGATCATCACACCGGCGAGTTTTGTTGGTTCGTGGGATGGCCGATGCCATGATCAGAGCCGGCGGATCGCTGCATGGCCGATGTTGTATGTTATCATCAAAACCGGCAGGCAATGCCTGTTGGAAGACAGGGGCAACCGACGGCGCAGAACAACAGGCTTCGCGTCTTGGACTCTACCGTTGCTGTGGACACTGACCACGGCCGTTTTACTGATCAGGTGAACTATGGAAAACCTTGAAAATCAAACCCCACCGTCAAAACAGGACCAGTACAACCAGGACCTGTTCACTTTTATCCAGAACTCCCCCACCCCGTTCCATGCTGCCGCCAACATGGCAGAACGGCTTGAACAGAACGGATTCCAAAGGCTAAGGGAGCAGGACGTATGGAACCTCGCGGTGAACCATCGTTACTATGTCATGCGCAACAACTCCTCCATCATCGCCTTTGCCATTGGCGGCCGGATGCCCTGGGAAACCGGCATCAACCTGGCCGGGGCCCACACGGACAGCCCCTGCCTCAAGGTAAAACCCCTGCCTGAAAAGAACTTCAACTCCACCATCCGCCTGGCCGTGGAAGTTTACGGCGGGGCCCTGCTGAACACATGGTTTGACCGCAGGCTCAACCTTGCCGGAAGGGTCACCTGCTTCGTTGAAAACCACGGGGAACCGGGCAGTGATCGCCTGGCAAGTTTTCTCATCAACTTCAACAGGCCCGTGGGAATCATACCAAGCCTTGCCATCCACCTGGACCGGGAGGCAAACACCCGCAGAAGCGTCAATCCCCAGGTGGACATGGCACCGCTGTTTTATCTGGACGGAGCCAGCAACAAGGCATCCTTCAAGCAGATCCTTTTTGACCAGGCAGTCAAAGAGCACCCAGAGGCCGGCATCAGAAAAATCGTTGATTTTGACATGGGCTTTTCCAGCATCTCTCCTCCCTGCTATACCGGACTGAACAGGGATTTCATCACAGGACCCGCCCTTGACAACCTTCTCTCCTGCCACGCCGGCATGCGAAGCCTCATGGCGGCGGATACAAGAAAAACCGCCATGCTGGTATGCACCGACCATGAAGAGATCGGCAGCGACTCCTCTGCAGGGGCCAGGGGCTCGTTTCTCA
>DATFJZ010000077.1:0-2083 GCA_035268945.1 Desulfobacteraceae bacterium
ACCCCCTGACTGGACAACAAAAGGCCAAACGACCCAATGCAACATTCAAAATATTAATATTTAACAAAAACGGCCAAAAGTGTCAAGGTTATTTTCGCCATCGCGCCCCAGGGTGGGACCAGGCCTGCCAATTGTGACGAGTGGCCGATTTTATGATCAAGCCCGCCCGAAATTACAATCGATCCTGCCATGGCTGACAAAAATCTTTGAAAACCGCCGAAATTGTGTTATAGCAAAATCACTTGAAAATCAGAAAGAAGAACCGACCCCGCTGGACAGAACATGAGTTCGAATAACAACCGTAACGCTATACAACCGGCATGGCCGATCCATAATCATCGAGCCGGCCACAACAAACCATGAAAGCCATCTGATGGAGAGTAATCAGCCGTCAGCAATCAGAAGAAAAATACTGACGGCTGATAACTGACGGCTGACGGCTTTCTTATAACCCCCATGTCCTGGCGGACACAACGAAGCATGAAACAGGCAACAGCCGGGGGCTCTAAATCGGCTGTTTCATATAAACCTGTATGGCTGTAACCACCAGCCACAACTAAAATTGAAAGTCGAATTAGAGGCAGCCGATCCGGGTTTTGCCCGTAGCGGTTTTGAGCGGCAGCTGTGAGCACGGATGCTCAAGACAGCTGCCGCTCACCTCGGAGCAGCCCATGGACGGGCTGTGTGACTCGAAGAGGAGCCCTGGCTCCATGAGCGTAGGGCAATACCCGGATCGGCTGCCGGAGCAACACGACTTTCATATAAAAAAACACAACAACTGGAAGAATGAAGATGCTGATCCAAATCAACAGTGAAACTCCCCAGCCCCGCCTCATCGATCAGGTGGTGGCGATAGTGAAAAAAGGCGGCGTGATTGCCTACCCCACGGACACCTTCTACGGCATAGGGTGCGACATCATGAACAAGAAAGCCATTGAAGCCGTATACCAGATCAAGCAGAGGGACAAAAAAAAACCGTTCAGCTTTGTATGCGCCGATCTCAAGCACATCAGCGACTACGCCAAGATCACAACCATTGCCTATCGAAACCTGAAAAGACTCCTCCCCGGACCGTACACCTTTATCCTGCCCGGTTCGAAAATGGTTCCCAAGATGATGCTCACCAAACGAAAAACCGCCGGGATCAGGGTGCCGGACAACCCAATCGCCCTGGCCATTGCAGAGCAGCTGGGCAACCCGGTCCTCTCCACCAGTGCGACAGATCCCGACGGAAAGGTGTTTGAGGATCCCTCCCTGCTCCACGACTGGTTCGGCAGCAGGCTCGACGCTGTGGTGGATGCCGGCAGGGTTCCCGGCTCCGCCTCCAGCGTTGTGTCGTTAATTGATGACGAACCCGAAATAATCCGATATGGCGCCGGTGATGTACGGTGCTTTGAATAATGATTCAAACAGGCGGGTGATGGATTGAATCCTGTCCTCTTTCGGATAGACCGGCACGATCTCGCCCTGGACGCCCCCGAGCCTTCCGGCCCATTGAACGGCATCACCTAAGTTGCCAAGCCGGTCCACCAGGTTCAGCTCAAGGGCCTTTTCTCCGGTGTAAATCCTCCCATCGGCAAGGGTCTTGACCGTGTCCACGGCAAGATCTCTTCCAAGGGCGACATCGTTGACAAACTGCATGTGGATCTCATCGGCAACCCCCTGGAGAATCGTCCGTTCCTCCGCGGTCAATTCTCTGGCCGGGGACCCCAGATCCTTGAATTCACCGCTTTTGATCACAACGGGTGAAAGCCCGATCTTTTTGAGTATTTTCTGAAAATTGGCATACTCCATGATAACCCCGATGCTGCCGGTTATGGTACCGGGGTTTGCCATGATCTTGTCTGCTGCTGAAGCGGCATAATACCCCCCGGACGCGGCCACGGCCCCCAGGGAGGCCACAACGTTTTTCTCATGCCCGGTCTTGACAATCTCCCTGTAGATCTCCTGGGCAGGCCCCACCCCGCCCCCCGGGGAGTTGATCCTCAGAACAATGGCCTTGATGGCTGCATCCTCCCGAAATTTTTTTATGGTCTCCACAACAGACCTGGAAGAGGCCACCAGGCCGGTTATTTCCACCACG
>DATFJZ010000078.1:0-5116 GCA_035268945.1 Desulfobacteraceae bacterium
TGAAATACTTCCTTCCCCATGGCAGAAAAGACCTCTTCCCCTGAAGCGCCCTTACTCTTTCACCTTTGACCTGCGGACCTGGAGATAGCCGTTTTTCATGGCCTCATAGGGATCAAAGGAGGCCTCTTTCAGGGACCTGTACTCACCAAGTTTAAACGAGAGGCTGTTCACCGTATCAACGGTTTTTATCCCCGCTGCCAGCAGTGAAGGATCAACATAGGTCACCGGATCGAGGAAGGAATCCCCTGCCCTCCCCAACGCATCCCTCAGGGTTGAAGGACCCAGCAGGGGCAGCACAAGGTAAAATCCCTGACCCAAACGCCATGTTCCCAGGGTCTGACCCAGATCTTCCCTGGAGTTTTCCAGGTTGAACACCTCCTGGGCCGGCCTTGAAAAACCAAGGCAGCCGGCGGTTGTGTTGATGAAAAAAATCCCCGCCTCACTGCCGGCACCTTTGAACTTGCCCTGGAGCAGGCTGTTTGCGCACCGCACAGGAAACAGAAGATTGTCAAAGAAATTTTTTATTCCCCTTCGCACCACACGGGGGGCAACCGCTTTATACCCCTTTGCCATGGGTTCCAATGCCCATAAATAGACCTTGTCATTCACGGTGTACATGGTGTGATTGAACCAGTACAGGGGATCGGGCACCTGTTCCCGGTCTTCTGCAACGGCATAATCCTCGAAAAATGCGTCAAGCTCCCCTGCTTCACCGGCATACAGCACCGTTGCCGGTATGAGAAACCACATCACTAAAATTCCAAACCAGAAAGATCTCATCTCTTGTTCTCCTTAATCGGGGACGTTCCCATTTCATTCAGGCCCAGATACCCTCAAATCTGAGATCCTTGGTCTCTGGGAAAATCCGAGGATCTAAACTCAGTTTCTAACAAAAAATCAAACATTAGAAAAGACAATTCAGCAGGCCCGGGTAATTTCCATGCCCACCCCGTTTTTCCAGTGAACCGTCAAAACGGGAATTGATGATTTGGCCGGTTAAGGGATTTCCCATTGACACACAAACCATTTCATAGTACGTATCAATGACAACTGTATGTACCACCCTTTACCCCACCCGATTTTCATGGGGAGGGGATCGACCGGGCATGAACCAGAAAAAGGACCGGCCAAAGGGACCATGGTCAAGGTTAGGATCAAGCCCCAAACAAACAAGGAAAGACCCATGACACAGCGCATCACCCTGAGCATTCCAGACATGCTCCACGAAAAAATGGAAAAATGGCGGCAGTCGTTTAACCTGTCAAAAATGTTTCAGGAGGCCCTTGCTGAGGCCATTCACAAGAAAGAAGAGTTCCAGAAACGGTTTCAGCAGGAGAGCGACATTCCTGAAATCATCGAACGGCTCAGGGCTGAAAAGCTTCAGTCCGAGGGCAACTATTCCGAAAACGGCCGGGCAGAAGGGCTGCAATGGGCCAGGAGTGCCCATTATGAGGACCTGATCTATGCGGCAAGCCTGGACGTTTCCCATGACATCGCCCAGGACCAGAGACTTGGCACCTATTTTACAGAGCTCATGGACGACAGCCTTTTCAGGGGAAAATCCCCCGGGGAGCTGGAAAAATACACAAACCTCTTTTTTGATGGATGGCGCAGGGGAGTTGCAGAATTCTGGGATGAAATAAAGGAGAAACTTTAATATGGCAGCGGCAGATGCATCAAATATTCTCGGTATTGATATCGGTTCTGTATCCATATCGGTTGTTGAACTTTCGTTGAACGGAACCATCCTCGGCACAGGGTACGCCTCTCACCACGGCAACATCAGACAGGGGCTTTCCCGGGCCCTTTTGACCACCTCTCTATCCAATGTCGGCCATGTGGCGGCCACCGCCTCCACCCACGCATCTGTTTTACGTAACGACACATTTGATGACCAGGTCTCACTGATTCGTGCTGCCAAAGCCCTGCACTCTGACATCGGTTCCATCCTCAACGTGGGCGGCGAAAAATTCAGCCTGAGCCTGTTCGACCCCCAGGGGAACTACGCCGGCTCCCGGAACAACACCGCCTGCGCCGCCGGCACGGGCAGTTTCCTTGACCAGCAGGCCGGCCGCCTGGGCCTGGAAACCTCCCGGGAGCTTGCCCGGCAGGCCTGCGACAATGTACTGACCATCCCCGACATCGCCACCCGATGCGCGGTGTTTGCCAAGACCGACCTGATCCATGCCCAGCAGGAGGGGTTTTCCGTGCCCCAGATCTGCGACGGGCTCTGCCGGGGCCTGGCAAAAAACCTCTTTAACACCCTGTTCAGGGAAAAAAAGATCCGCACCCCTGTCATCTTCTGCGGCGGAGTTGCCAAAAACAGCTCGGTAAAAGTTCACCTGGAAAGCATCATCAATACCCCCCTCACCTGCGATGACCATGCCCATCTTTACGGGGCCCTGGGAGCGGCCCTGTGCATGGCCGACCTTCTGAAAAAGGAAAAACCGGTTTTTCCGGAAAAACGGCGGTACGCATCCATGGATGACCTGCTGGAACAGACAGAGAAAAAGCGGGAGTATTTTTACGACCGCCTCTCCCTGAACCTCTCCTCCTATCCCGATTTCAGAGGGGTTTCCAGCGCCGGGACAGGACAGGAGGAGACTCCGGTTCCAGGGCGGGAAGAGAAGCTGGCGCAAAACAGCCGCCAAGGAAACACCAACCCCGTTGAGGTGGACATCTACATCGACCCTGCCGATCGTGACAGGACCGAAGCCTTTCTCGGCCTGGATGTGGGCTCCACAAGCACCAAGGCGGTGATCATCGACACCACGGGACAGGTCATTGCCGGGTTTTACACCCGGACCGCCTCAAAGCCTGTCAAGGCCGTTCAATCCATCTTCCGGTCTGCCCATGAATTTGCCGAAACCAACAGGATATTCCTGGATATCCAGGGGTGCGGCACCACCGGCTCCGGTAGGAAGATATCCGCCGGCATCATCGGGGCCGACCTGGTTCTGGACGAGATCTCCGCCCATGCCAGGGCCGCATGGGAGCTCAACCCCGAGGTGGACACCATCATCGAGATCGGTGGCCAGGACGCAAAGTTCACCACCATGAAAAACGGGGTGGTCACCTCGTCGTTCATGAACACGGTGTGCGCCGCCGGCACGGGCAGTTTCATCGAAGAGCAGGCAGCAAAGCTCGGCTGCCCCCTGGACGAGTACGCATCCAGGACCGAGGCGGCCGAATCCCCCGCCTCCAGTGACCGGTGCACGGTTTTCATGGAACGGGACATCAACCACTTCCTGTCGGAAGGATACCAGGTCAACGAGGTGCTGGCCTCGGCCCTCCACTCGGTGAGGGACAACTACCTGAGCAAGGTGGCCAACCCCGCCCGAATCGGAACCACCGTGCTGTTCCAGGGGGCAACGGCCAAAAACCGAAGCCTCGTTGCCGCCTTTGAGCAGAAGCTCAACCAGCCCATCCATGTCTCCCGGTTCTGCCACCTCACCGGTGCCCTGGGGGTGGCCCTGACCCTGAAAGACCAGAACCGCCAGAGCAGCAACTTCAGGGGACTTGACCTGTGGCAGGAAACGATCCCGGTGAGGCAGGAGGTGTGCCGGCTCTGCACCAACAACTGCAAGCTCACCATTGCCGACCTGGCCGACAAGACCGTGGCCTTCGGCTTTTTGTGCGGCCGGGATTATGACACCAACCACTATGTGGCCAGGAAGAAGGGGTTCAACCTGCTCAAGGCAAGGAAAAAAGCCGTCAACCTGCCTGCCCCCCCGCCTGTAAAAAAAGAGGTCACCGTCGGACTCCCCGCAGCGGTCCACCTGGTGGAAGACCTGGAATTCTGGAAGTTTTTTTTCAACCGCCTGGGCATCAAAACCATCACCTCGGAAACCATGAAGACCCCGGTGTCAACGGGACGTTCCCTTGCCAGTGCCGAGTTCTGCACCCCCATCACCGCCATGCACGGCCACGTGGCCGATCTTCTCAACAGAGCCGATCTTGTCTTTCTCCCCTATTACTTTGAACAGGGAAGCAAAAACAAAAACAAACGTCGGCAGTTCTGCTACTACACCCAATACCTTCCCGCCATCGTTGCCACCATTCCCGGCATCGACAGGGAGCGGATCATCTCGCCGGTGGTCCGGTACCTCTACACCAATTTCCACACCAAGATCGAGCTGTACAGGGCCTTAAACAGCAACGCCGGGGAGAAGATCAGTTTTTTTGAGATCTCATCGGCCTACGACAGGGCCTGTGACTGGAAAAGGGAATACGACATCCGGCTCAAGGCGATCATGGAGGAACAGCGGAAACAATCCAAAGACATTGACGTTCTGCTTCTCGGCAGGCCCTACACCCTGCTATCTCCGACCCTGAACAGCCGGATACCGGAGATCTTCTCCTCCCTCAATGTCAAGACCTATTTCCAGGACATGGTGGATCTTTCCAACCACGATTTTTCCACCATCGATCCCCTGCTCTCCGAGATCCACTGGAAGCACGCCGCAACCATCATCAAAGCAGCTCTTGTTGCCGCCAGGACCGATAACCTCTACCCGGTTTACGTCACCTCGTTCAAGTGTTCACCGGATGCCTTCGGGGTGGACTATTTCAAAAAAATCATGGAGGCCCACGACAAACCCTACCTGGTTCTCGAGCTGGACGAGCACGATTCCAATGTGGGGTATGAAACCCGCATCGAGGCGGCGGTCCGGTCCTTTCGAAACCACAAGGCCTATTTTTCAGCACCGGTGCCGGGGAATCCCTCCCCGGAAAAAACCCTTGCCGAGGCCTGTGTCAATCCGGATTTCCCCCCAAAATTGAAAAACAAAACCATCATCTACCCCAACTGGGATCCCATCACCGGCCGGCTCCTTGCCGCCACCCTGGAAGGGGAAGGGTTCCGCACCGTGCTCATGGAAGAGACCCAGGAGACCATCAAGCAAAGCCTTACCACCAACACCGGCCAGTGCCTCCCCCTGAACGCCATTGCCAGCGGGTATGAGCAGACCATGAGAAACCACAATCTCGATCCTGAAAACTGCGTGCTCTGGATGAGCAGGTCCGATATCTCCTGTAACATCAAGATGTACCCCGCCGTCATAAAATCCCTTGTCCGGTCAAATCCGGGCATGGAAAAGGCCGAGGTGTACAGGGG
>DATFJZ010000079.1:0-3133 GCA_035268945.1 Desulfobacteraceae bacterium
ATGGCTGAAAAGACCGGTTTGATGTTGAAAACCAGCCTGGACGCCCTGGTCGCCATGGATGCAGAGATGGCCGAACGGGTGATCAAAATGGACGAGGAGGTCAACGTGATGCGAAACGAGGCCTATGATGCCATGAAGGCGGCCATTGTCAAATCACCGGAATATGCCGGCAGGATCGTCAACAGGTACCTGATATCCCGCCACCTTGAACGGATCGGGGACCATATCAAAAACATTGCCGAAGAGGTGATCCACATGATAAAAGGGAAGATCGTCAGGCATGATTTGCAGTGAAAAGGGATTTTTCCCCGACCTGGTTGATGTTTTTTTATCATTGAATGTTTCCCTTGATAATCGAGTGTTAGGATAAAGTCAAGATGCCCAAAGAAAAAATTTTAATTGTTGATGACGAACAGGATATCCTGGAACTGGTCAAATACAACCTTGAAAAAGAGGGGTATCAGATCCTCACCGCCATGTCCGGTGAAGAGGCCCTGGCAGTTGCCGAAGGGTTGTTGCCGGACCTCATGGTGCTGGACCTGATGCTTCCGGGAATGGACGGGCTGGAGGTGACCCGGAAGATCCGGTCGGGCAAGGTCACTGCCCAGCTGCCCATTGTGATCCTCTCGGCAAAGGGAGAGGAGAGTGACATTGTCACCGGGCTGGAACTGGGGGCCAATGATTACCTGTCCAAACCCTTCAGCCCCAGGGAACTGGTGGCCCGGATCAGGGCCATCTTCCGCCGAAGAAGCCAAAGCGTGGAGACGGAATCGGCCCGGGTGACCAGGGAGGGAACCATGGTCATCGACCATGACCGCCACATGGTCAAGATCGATGACGGGGCTTTGGATCTGACCCTCTCGGAATTCCAGGTTCTCTCCCTGCTGTCCGCGAGAAAGGGGTGGGTGTTTACCCGGGGACAGATCGTGGATGCCGTCCACGGTGAGAATTATGCGGTGACAGAGCGGAGTGTCGATGTCACCATTGCCGGTCTCCGGAAAAAACTGGGGGAGTGCGCCTCGTTCATCGAAACCGTCCGGGGCATCGGGTACCGGTTCCGGGAAAGTTAGTGGTGGCTGCACAACGAAAAAAGCTGTTGTGGCATATTTTTCCCCTGTTCCTTGTCATTACAACCATTGCCCTGGTTGCGGTAACCGGGTATGCCACGGTGCTGTTCAAAACCTTCTCCCTGAACAGCACCGAACAGGATCTGGTCAAACGGGGGGAACTGATCAAAAGGGAGATGGCCACAACTCCCCTGGCACAACAGGACCGTGTCTGCAAGAGCATCGGCAAAACCATTGACACGAGAATCACGGTGATCCTGCCGTCAGGGGATGTTGTTGCCGATTCCCACGGCACGCCTGCCCGTATGGAGAATCATCGGTCAAGGCCGGAATTCCAGATGGTGATGGTCGGTGAACGCGGGGTTTCTGTGCGATACAGTAACACCCTTGAAAAAAAAATGATGTATGTTGCCCTGCCCCTCCTGGACAAGGGCCGGCTCTCTTCCATCGTCAGGGTGTCGGTGTCTGTCTCTGCCATTGACCGGAAAATCAGCCACATCCAGAAAAACATCCTTGGCGCCCTGGTGTTCATTGCAGCAGCAGCAGCAGGGGCCAGCCTGCTTGTCTCCCGGCGCATTACCCGCCCCATCGAGGAGATGACCGGCAAGGCCCGCTGTTTTTCACAGGGGGATTTAACCCCCCGGCTGGCCGTCCCCGATTCCAGGGAGCTTGCCCAGCTTGCCATCACCATGAACCAGATGGCAGGCTCCCTGGATGAAAAGATGAAAACCGTCGAGAGCCGGAGCACTGAACTCGAGGCGGTGTATGCCAGCATGAAAGAGGGGGTGATCGCCGTTGACAGAAACGAGAAAATCATCACCATCAACCGTGCCGCTGCAGCGATCTTTGAGCTTCCCGTCTCCACCCTGGAAGGGAAAAACATCCATGAAATCGCCAGAAACTATGATTTAAAGCAGTTTCTCAAAAAAGCGTTGAAAGAGGCACAACCCATTGAAGAGGATATTCTCATCCAGCGCAGCCAGGAGCATATCTTCAATGTTCATTCCACCCCCCTTGGCAGCAGAGCCATACAGCCCATGGGAACCCTGATCATTTTCCATGACATCACCCGGATCAGACTGCTGGAGACCATGCAGAAGGATTTTGCCGCCAATGTCTCCCATGAGCTGAAAACCCCTTTAACATCTGTCAAGGGTTTTGTGGAGACCCTGCAGGAGATCATGGACCAGGACCAGGACAGCGCGCACTTTCTTGGAATCATTGAAAAGAATGTAAACCGTTTGATTGCATTGATTGATGACCTGCTGGTACTTTCGAGGCTTGAACGAAAGCTGGGAAAAGAAACGGCCTTCCAGCAGCACGATATTAATGCCGTGATAACCAGGGCTGTGGAGACCTGCCAGCCCCAGATAGCCCAGCAGGAGATCAGGCTCTTCCGGCCCTGTAAGGACCAGCAGCCCGATCCCTGCAACGGGGCCGGTGAAACCATCACGGCCCTGATGGACCCCCTGCTCGTGGAGCAGGCCGTTGTCAATCTGCTGACCAATGCGGTGAAATACAGCCATCGAAAAGGAGATGTTCACATCTTTGCCTACCGGGAAAGGGCCTTCGGTGTTATAGAGATCGTTGATTACGGTCCCGGCATCAACCATGAACACCAGGCAAAAATTTTTCAGCGGTTCTACCGGGTGGACCGGGCAAGAAGCCGTGAAATGGGGGGAACCGGCCTTGGCCTTGCCATTGTAAAACACATCGTCCAGTACCACAACGGCACGGTCACGGTGAACAGCACCCCTGGCAAGGGGAGCAGCTTCAAGATAAAAATTCCCATTTTGCCAGCATAACCGGTCCTGTAGGGTAACGGCCCTATCCTGCCACGGTCTTTAAAAGGGGTGACCGGCATCAGTTTTCATAACCTTTGGTGCGCAGCCGGCTATCGTTACCCATCCGTCGGGTAAACTCCCCAATACGCCACGCATCAAGGTATCTTCATTAATTCTGGCATCACGCACATCAAATCCACTGTGGCACGAATCAAATATTCGAAAACATTTTACTCCTTCAATACGCAATTCGTTGCTGATGTCCCGAATGGCAATTGCGGT
>DATFJZ010000080.1:0-7843 GCA_035268945.1 Desulfobacteraceae bacterium
ATCGCACCGGGGAAAGTAGACGGAAAAAAGGGTGCCTCCGGATTGGTGGCAGATGTCTGGAGAAGTGGCAAACCGGCACTCACCGATCTTCCCGGGGCATGAATAATCCAGGTTTTCGGCAAGAAAACGGCACTGCCGGGACGTCATCTCCATGGCGAACTGGTACCGCTGGGAAAAGATCTTCATGCGCAGCAGGTCCACCCCTTTTCCTCCGGCATTGAACTGAAACGGCCTGCCCGTTGAATAGAGAAGGGGCTTCTGGGTAACAAAAAACCCCTCAAAAATGCTTTTTTGATCCTTGTCGCAGATGCCCACCCCATGGTCCTGCACCTCAAGAACAACGGCTCCGGGTTCGTCCAGAACCCTGACAGCTATCCGGCCCTGGTCAGGGGTGTTTTCAACGGCATTTTTTATCAACCCGTCAATCACCTTGTGGACCATTTCCCGGGGTAAAAACAGCCCTGGCGCCTCTTGTGCGGCAACGGTAACATCGAGATCCCTGAAATGGTACAACGTTTCCAGGCTTGCGTGCCGATGCAAAAGCTCCTGTTTCAGATCCAAGGTCCTGCTGACCATTTTGCCTGTGCCAAAGGTTTTGTCGATAAGCCCGGTGACGGCTCCAGGAAGGTTTTCATGGTCACGGCACGACTCAACAAGGGTTTCCAGCTCATCCCGGCACACGTCAACCATTTTCAAGAGCAGGGGACCTTCTGGATAGGCCCTGCTGCCCATGATATCGGCGGCTGCCTCCTGGATGTCAACGATCCTGTCGAGGTTCCGCCTGATCCGGCCCATGGAGGATTGCCAGCTGTGTTTTGACGACGGCGGAAGCTTGTTTTCCAGGATGTCCACGGAGCCGGAAAGAATAGCTACGGGTGTTTTCAGCTCATGGGAGAGGTGGTTGAGAATCTTTCCCCTGGCCCGGTTCATGGCGGCCACCTCCCGGTAAGCCGTTTTCAGTTCCCTGGAAAACCTGGCATTTTCCAGGGATATGGCAATGGTGCCGGCAATCGTCCCAAGAAAGGCCAGATCCTTGTCATCAAAACTGCTGTTTTTCTTGTTAATGGCGCAGAGGGCTCCGATGATCCGACCTTCACTGCCGATGGGAACCTCGAGGAGGTTTCTTGTCTTGTATCCAAGTTTTTGGTCCCGCTTGGGATATTGCTTGAGATTCCCGGAGATATCGTTGATAATAACTGATTTTCCTGTCTTTATCACCTCCCCTGCCAGGAGTTCGTCGGTGTTGAAACGGAATTCCCTTACCCGTTGACTGGTGGAAGCGTCGTCATAGGAAACCCCGGAAAAAAAGAGCTCATCCTTGATTTCATCGAGAAGCACCACAATGGCTCCCTCGGTATTGAGCCGCTGCTTTACCTCGCTGGAGATAAAATCCATCAACTGGTCCAGCTCGAAATACTCCGGCAGGGCCGTGCTGATTTTCAGAATGGCCTGGTTGGTCTCTTCGGCGTTTTTCTCTTTTGTCACATCCTGGAGGGTCTCCACGGCACCGGTGATCCTGCCCTGTTCATCCTTTACCGGTGCTGCCGTAAAAAAAAGCCATCTCCCGCTTTCGCCAAGATCGGGAAAAAAATCCTGCCCGGACATCACCCCCCTGTCCGTGGCGTGGTGGATGAGTTTTCCATTGTAATATTTTTCAATATCCGCCGGGGAGGGATTGTCCAGGATGAGATCTGCCATAACCGGCCTTTGCTGGGCGTAAAAGGCCTTCCACTGGTTTTTCGTACCTACCATTTCACCGGCGCTGATGCCGGTAAGGACCTCACAGGCCAGGTTGTAGTGGGTGATCCTGTGATCCGTATCAATGGCAAAGATCGGCACGGCAATTCTGGAAAGGATTCTCTCGAGATGCTGGTTTCTCTTCTCCAGCGTCAGAAATTTCGTTTCAATATCCTGCATGGTATCCCCGGGATGGTGTACGCACTGATCAACAGCCGGATATTCTGCACGCAGGGGCGGTCCGGCAGTGGGAAACGATCCGGGCAGAGCCGGACCCTGGTTTGGCATCTCTCTTTTTCAACCACGAAAACAGGAAAATTGCAAGGGAAAAAGGCCGTGATAAACGAAAAACCCCCCTGCCCGGAAGATCATCAATCTCCGGGCAGGGGGTTTTTTTTTATATGAAACAGCCGATTTAGAGCCCCCGGCGGTTGCCTGTCAGGAACATTGAGAACCAAAGGAGATCAGACTTTTTCCCTGGCAGGCAACCGCCGGGGGCGGCACTCTACTGTTTCATGCTTCGTTGTGTCCGCCAGGACATGGGGGTTTATATGAAAAGTCGTGTTGCGGAGGCAGGCGACTGATTCTAATCAGATCAGCCGCCTGCCTGCCAGATTTACATCTCCGTTTCCGGATGGAACACATTCACCTGCTTGAGATCTTCGCCAAGGTACTCCCGTTCGTTGGGGCCGAGAATACCAAGGGAGAGGCAGATCAGGGTCCAGAGATGGACAACCGGGTACTCACTGCCGTAATGGTGGCTCAGCTCGTGGATCTGGGCATGGCAGTTGTGACACGGGGCGATGCAGTAGTCGGCACCGGTGGCCTTGATCTGGTCATCCTTGATCTTCCCGTAGGCAAGCCTCTCCTCCTTCAATCCGGACTGGAGAAAGCCGCCGCCGCCGCCGCAGCAGAAGTTGTTGGACTTGTTTGGCGTCATGTCAATGAAATTTTCCTCACCGACAACGGACTTGACAACAAACCTCAGGTCTTCGGCTATGGGATCACCATAGGTCTTACGCACGATCTGGCACGGATCCTGGACGGTGAACTTGATCTTCAGATCCTTGTTCCAGTCGGAATTGACCTTGAGTTTGCCCTCGCGAATCCACTTTGCATAGTACTCGTAAATGTTTTTGACTTCAAAATCATGCTCGATGTTAAATTTTTTCAATCCTGCCAGGATTGAGAATGTTACGTGCCCTCACTCGGTGTTGAGAAAGGTCTTGCACTTCACCTCACTGGCCGCATCGGCAGACTGCTTGGTCAGATGCTTCCAGCTTTCATCCTCTGCCAGAAACATGCAGTAGTTCTCTCCTGCCCAGCCCTTGCTGGTGTAGGTCCAGTCCGCCCCCACAAGGTGGAGAATTTTCCAAAGAGGTGCAAGCTCGTCGGGCTCTGTTACCGGCTCCCTGGAGTTCTGGTTGATGACAAATTCGGCTCCGACCTTGTCAATGGGCGCCTGCATGTCGGCAAACTCCGGCTGGTTCTCCTGGTACTCTTCCAGAACATCCCCCACAACAAACTCGAAATCATCCACAGGGGTTCCCATGGCACTGCCCGATTCATTGCTGAGGGCGGCATCACAGGAGCCGCGGATTCCCTTGGGTCTTTCGTCCCTGGGCCATTCCGCCCTGGCGTTGTAAACCAGCTGGGGGATGTTGATCTCCATGGGGCAGACATAAACACACCGCTGACACATTGAACACATCCAGACCCATTTTGAGCTCAGGATCTCTTCGTCCATACCAAGAGCGGCCATTCTAAGGAATTTTCTGGGATCCATGCCCTCAAGACCTGTGGCAGGGCATCCAGAAGCACATGCTCCGCATGTCAGACAGGCGTTGAGGTTCCCGCCCTGGGGCAGAAGCTTCATCACCTTGTCCTTAAAGACGCTCTTTCTCTCTCCTCCAATTTTAATAGCTGCTTCTCCCATGCTTTACTTTCCCTCCGTATTGTTTTGAGACTTAAGCATATTTATTCTTTAGCATTTCACAGCGCATTCCAAAATTCAAATATACAGTTTTTTTCTCTTATTCTGAAGAGCATGTCAACATATTTCAAAAAAAACTTTGTAATCCACAGGGGAAAAGCTCCTTTGCCAAGAAGAAAAGCGGCTGTTTCGGCCCAGTTTGATGCCGCCGGCCATTGTTGCAACCTGGATCAACCATCCACCAGCCTGTCAGGCAAAATCACAACGAATACGGACAAATGCGGCGGAGGAGTCTGGCTGCCCCCGTTGATCCACGAATAAGCGGATCTGGCCGATGGCATGATCAAGGCCGAAATTTTCATGAAATCCTTGATCACCATCGGCAGATGATGATAGGATCGTCAAGGCTGGTTTACCCATGGACAGACAGCCTTTTTTGCCTTGGAAAACGGATCGCAAGAACTCAACGTTCGGCGTTCACAATTTATTGGTAACGGGATTGCTCATGCAGCCAGCGGATGCGGCCGACGTTATGACCAAGCCTTTGATAACCGACAACTCGATGGTGCAACCATTAAAGGAGGACGGCAGCTCCCTGCAAAGCCCAACGCTCTTGTGGGTACCCCTGCCCTGTTTTTATGAAAATTTCCAGAAATCCAGCCGACTTTTCCCTTGATGTTGAAAACGAAATAACAACCATTGACTCCCACACTGCCGGGGAATCCACACGCCTCATCCTTGGTGGAGTGGGACCGGTCCCCGGCGGAACCATGGCTGAAAAGCTCGATTATTTCAAGACCCGCCTTGATTCTGTACGCCTCATGCTGACCCGTGAACCCCGGGGCCACAGCGGTGTCCTTGCCGCTCTGGTCACGGAAAGCACCACCGAAGACGGCGATTTCGGGCTTATCTACATGGACGCCCGGCGTTACCCCTATCTCTGCGGCCACGCCACCATCGGTGCCGTGGCCACCCTGGCCCGGACCGGTGACCTTGAAATGGATGACGGTGACAACACCATCAAAATCGACACCCCTTCGGGAAGAATGGAGGCAAAGGCGTTTTGCCGGGATGGAAAGGTCCAGTCCGTTGCCATTCAAATGGTGCCGTCCTTTGTCCTTGAAACAAACCGTATCATTGAAGTACCGGGGTTTGGAGATGTTCCCATTGACCTTGTATGTACCGGTGGCTTCTTTGCCATGGTTTCATCAAAAGAGACAGGCATTGACCTTGTTCCGGAAAACGCCGGAAAACTTGCAGAACTTGGCATGGCAATCATTGAAGCTGCCAACCACCAGGTCAGTGTTCACCACCCCCTGCGGCCCGAGGTGACCACGGTGGATGTTGCCGAATTTTACGACCCGGACCGCCACAGCCACATGGAAGGAAAAAATGTGGTGGTTTACGGAGAGTCCCACATTGACCGATCTCCCTGCGGTACGGGAACGGCCGCCAAACTCACCCTGATGCACCACCACGGGGAGATCGGCATCAACCAGACCCTGACCAACTTCAGCCCCCTCGGCACCTCCTTTGAAGGCAAGATTGTCGAAACCACCGCCATCGGCGACTTTACCGGCATTGTTGCTGAAATCAAGGGCAATGCCCAGATCACCGGAGTCCACCGGTTCATGGTGGACAGCGACGACCCCTTTCCCCAGGGATTCATACTGCCATGACCACACCATCCGACCCCCTTCCCATTGACCTGATCCTGACGAACGGCACCATCCGCACCATGGATGAGGCCGTCCCCACGGCCCGGGCCGTTGCCGTTTCCGGAGAACGCATCGCAGCGGTGGGCGAAAGCAAAGCGATCCAGGCCCTGGCCTCTTCCTCCACAGAAATTGTCGACCTTGGAGGCCAGCTGGTGCTGCCGGGCTTTACCGACTCCCATTTCCACTACTATGAATGGGCGGTGAACAAGAACAACCTCGATGTCGCGTCCACCGCCTCACTGCAGGAGATGGAAGCGGCCCTTGCATCAAAGGCCAAAACCCTGGAACCGGGGCAATGGCTCCTGGGCCAGGGGTTCAACGAATCCGACTGGCCGGAGAACAGGATCCCCGACAGAACCGACCTTGACCGGGCCGCACCGGACAATCCTGTATGCATCTGGCGGTGCGACCTCCACCTTGCCGTGGCCAACTCCCTGGCCCTGGAAAGGGCGGGTATCACCAAAGGAACCGAGGACCCCGAGGACGGCATCATTGCAAAAGACCCTGCCGGCAACCCCACAGGGGTGCTGCGGGAGCTTGCCCCCAACATGATCCGGGCGGCAATCCCCGAACTCTCCCCGGAGCAGGTCATGGACAACATGGAAGCGGGCTTCGCCTTTCTCCACTCCCTGGGCATCACCGGGATCCACGACATAAGACTCATGGGCGGTCTGGACGGCGCGGCCTCCCTGCGGGCGTGGCAACGAATCCGAAAAAGGAATCGATGCCACATCCGGTGCCACGTCACCCTTCCCGGGGAGATGGTGGACCAGGCAGCCGCCCTGGGGCTTCAAACGGGGTTCGGCGATGACCGGCTGAGAATCGGCCATGTGAAGTTCTTTGCCGACGGCGGCATGGGGGCCAGGACGGCATGGATGAAGGAAAAGTACCTGGACGGCGAGTTCGGCATCCCCCTGACCCCTGTCACCGAGCTGGAGCGGGCCCTGGCAACCGCCGATGCCGCAGGGCTGGGGGTTATGGTCCACGCCATCGGCACCCGGGCCAACCAGGAGGTGATCGCCATGTTCCAGCGCAATGAAGCCGGGCAGAGGAGCCGTGTTGCCGTCCCCCACCGCATTGAACACGTTCAGATGATCGAGCCCGAAGACCTTGAAAAACTGGCAAAACTGAAACATGTGGCTGTCTCCTGCCAGCCCAACAATTTAAGCCTGGACATCTCCATGATCGACCACTGCGTGGGAGAGAGGGCCAGCCAGACCTACCGGCTGAAAAGCATCCTTGACACCGGTGTGCCAACCCTTTTCAGCTCCGACGCGCCGGTGTGCAACCCCAAACCCGTTGCCGGCATTTTTTCGGCTGTGAACCGCAGGCGAATGGACAACACCCCAAAGGAGGGGTGGTACATGGACGAGGCCCTCACCGTGGATCAAGCCGTCAGGGGGTACACCATATCCCCGGCCGTTGCCTCGGGGGTGGGAGAAGACCTTGGCAGCATCAAACAGGGAAAATTTGCCGACATGACGGTGCTTGACCAGAACATCTACGACATCGACCCGGGTAACATTGCAGAAACAAAAGCTGAGCTGACCGTTTTTAACGGGGAAATCGTTTACCGGAAACAGTGATGATGATGGAAAATAACACCCCCCTGGGCATCAATATCGATTCAAGGCACCTCCAGGCCTTTTTCGATTTTTCTTCCGACGGGCTGCTTATCTTTGACGGCAGAGGAAAGATCCTTGCCATCAACAGAACCTCCGAGCGCTTCAACGGTTTTAAGGCCTCGGAAATCGCCGGCAAAAATATCAGATCCCTGGTGGATGAGGGCTACATTGACCGCTCTGCCACACAGGAGGTTATCGAAACCAAGCGCCAGGTAAGCATCATCCAGTACATTCAACGATCAGGTTACCAGCTCCTGGTGACCGGTATACCGGTTTTTGATGACAAGGAGGAGATTGAATTTATCATTGTTAACGAAAGGGATATGTCGTTGCTGAACAACATGAGAAAAGAGCTGGAACAGACCCGGAAGGAGTCGGACAGGATCCGGGAGGAACTCACCGCGATCAACCTTTTGGAACTGTCCCACAGCAATATTGTTGCCGAAAGCGATGCCATGAAGCAGACCCTTAAACTTGCCCTCAAACTCTCCCGAATCGATGCGTCAAACATATTGATCACCGGCGAATCCGGCACCGGAAAGGGACTTCTGGCAAAGTTCATCCACAAAAACAGCCCCAGAAGCAAATACCCCTTTATACAGATCAATTGCGCAGCTCTGCCGGAAAATCTCCTCGAGGCGGAGCTGTTCGGATACGAACCCGGGGCGTTTTCCGGTGCCAGTGAAAAGGGAAAAGCCGGGCTGTTTGAACTGGCCTCCAGGGGAACAATCTTTCTTGACGAAATTGGAGAACTCCCCTTTCACATCCAGGCCAAACTCTTAAAATACCTCGACGACCATGAGGTAATCCCCCTGGGGGGAACCGTGGCC
>DATFJZ010000081.1:0-7488 GCA_035268945.1 Desulfobacteraceae bacterium
GAAAATCAAGCTGTTTGAGGACCAATGGCCGCAGTTCTTGATTTTTAGCCTGGCGGGGCAAAAAGTCCTCCGACGTTCTCGTTCCTGACAGGGCAAGCTTTGGGGGCGGCTCTCTTCTATTTCATTCTTCGTTGTGCCCGCAGGGCATTTCTCATGGGGGGTATATAAAAAAAGATCAACCCCCACGCAATCGGCATAGCCATTGTTGTTGACTTTACCGATTACCAAGACTATAGTATAGGATTCATGGAACTGACACAAGGGTTATGATTGTTCAAGGAGAATTTTTATGGGCTGGCTTGGAAAAATGGTTGGAGGCACAATTGGATTTGCCCTGGGAGGGCCCATCGGCGCCGTTGCAGGCGCTGCTTTTGGTCACTCGTTTGATAAAAAAGAGGCGATGTACCTTTCCGATGCCACTATGGGGGGATCCCCGGGGGTTGGCATGGGAGACCGGCTTTCCACCGGAGAAGAGGCCCAGCTGACTTTTTTTGTTGCCGCCTTTTCAATGCTGGCAAAGATCGCCAAGGCCGACGGCCGGGTGAGCGAGGAAGAAATCGCCTCCATTGAAGATTTCATGAAAAAAGATCTGAACCTGGATGCCTCGGGCAGAAATTATGCTGTGAAGATTTTCAAGCAGGCCCTTGACTCCCCTGAAACCTTTGATGCCTTTGCAAGCCAGTTTTACCGGGTATTCAGAACCCAGCCCCGGATTCTTGAACTGATGATGGATGTTCTCTTCAGGGTTTCCACGGCTGACGGAGCGATCAGCTCCCCGGAAGAGGCGCTGCTGTTGACCGCATCCCGGAGTTTCAATTTTTCTGATTCCGACTATGCAAGGCTGAAATCCAGGTACGTAAAGGATGTCAACAAGTACTACGCCGTTCTCAACTGCGATGAAACCTGCTCCAACGAGGAGATAAAAAAGCAGTATCGAAAGCTTGTCTCGGAGTACCACCCCGATAAAATTGCCTCAAAAGGACTTCCAGAGGAGTTCACCAAATTTGCCAATGAGAAGTTTCAAACCATCCAGGAAGCCTACGACAATATCAAAAAAGAACGCAGGCTCTAATTTGCCAAAACGGGGATACCTCTCTGGGATATCCACCGGATTATCGTTCAGGTGAACGGCCAGTTTGTTATCGATATCGCTTTATAAAATTTGCGGTCCCAAGGTTCCGTATAGGGTGTTGTCAGCATCAGCTGTATCGAGTGTCACCGTAACAGCCCTGTTCATCCATTCGTCGCCGCCATTGACCAGCAGGGTCAGGTAGTTGGATGTCACGGCCTTGAGCATGCCGGTGCCCGGATCCCTTTTCCCCTGTATCACCGCGTCAAGTGGCCTGTTCCGGCTCCTCTTTTCAAATTCTCGTGTCTTTTTTTCACCCAGCCGGCGCATCACAGCGCACCTGGCCTTGATGGTTTTCGGATCCACCTTGTCCGGGTAGTCATAGGCAGGGGTGCCCTTTCTCGGGGAAAAGGGAAACACATGGAGGTAGGAAACAGGAAGGGATTCGATGAGGGAACGGGTGTTCTCAAATGCCGCTTCCGTCTCTCCGGGAAATCCCTGGAGAATGTCAACCCCGATGGCGGCAGAGGGGATTTTCTCGTGGATTTTCAGGATGAGGGATCTGAAAAATTCCCTGTCATAGGGCCGGTGCATCCGTTCCAGGATGGTGTCGTCACCGCTTTGAAGGGAGATGTGAAAGTGGTCGCACAGGGTTTTTTTCTCTGCCGCCAGGTCAATGAGACCCCTGGTAAGCTCCCTGGGCTCAATGGAGCTGAGCCGTATCCGGTGGATGCGTTTTCCGGCATGGATTTTTTCAAACAGCTCTGTCAGTGAACTCTTCTTTTCAAGGTCCAGCCCGTATTCACCGGCATGGATCCCGGTGATGACCGCCTCTCTGTATCCAAGGCTGTTCAGCCGCTCCAGATGGTCCATCACCTGGTCTTCGGGCATGCTCCTGCTCCTCCCCCGGGCGTGGGGGATGATGCAGTAAGTGCAAAAGGCGTTGCACCCGTCCTGAATCTTGAGATAAGCCCGGGTCTTGTCCCCGGTAACCGCCGGCTCAAACGAGATGAATTCCCGTTCATGGCAGCGGCCGGATTCCGGCGGGGCAATGGATTCGATCCCCCTCTCCCTGTCATTGCCGGCCCATGCCATGATCGCCTCGGGGAGCCTGAACTTGTCCCTGTGGCCGGCGATGCAGCAGAGGTTTTCGATCTCTTTTGCCTTTTCCGGTTCTGTCTGGGCATGGCAACCGGTGAAAATCACCTTTGCCCCGGGGTTGGACCGTATCAGTTTCCTGGCCGCCTGCCGTGACTGCATGGCCGCCTTTGATGTGACGGCACAGGAGTTGACAATGACCACATCGGCTTCTTCCTGATCATCGACCCTTTGAAAACCGTTCCGGGAGAGTTGCAGGGCCATGGCGTCGGATTCGTAATGGTTGACCTTGCATCCCAGTGTTTCGATGTAAAATGATTTCATTGAATGATGCCCGCTCCAAGCACCTGGTCGTTGTGGTAAAAAACAGCTGCCTGCCCCGGTGTTACCGCGGACTGCGGGGTGTCAAAAACGATTCTGACCCGGCTGTTTTCCCTGGTTAAAAGAGAGGCTGCCCCCCTGTGGCTGTATCGTATTTTTGTTTGAACCCTGGCGGGGAACGGGTCCGGTTCACAGATCCAGTTGAGATGATCCGCATAACATTCCCTCTGCAGCAGCTCCTCCTTGAACCCCACAACCAGTCGGTTGGCTGCCATGTCGATTTCAATGACGTAGTAGGGTGCCGGGCCGGGGCAGTCGATGCCCCTTCGCTGGCCGATGGTGAACCGGTGTAGCCCTGCATGCCTGCCAAGCACCGTGTTGTCCCTGGTCACGATATCTCCGGGCCGGGGAGGGGTTCCTGTTTTCAGCGCAATGAAATCGGCAACGGTTCTTTCCCGGATAAAGCAGATATCCTGGCTCTCCGTTTTCACAGGAGGGGCAATGCCCTTTTTTGCGGCAAGTTGTTTCACCTCCTGCTTTGTCATCTCTGCCAGGGGGAAAACCGCTTTGCCAAGCTGGTTCCGTGTCAGCATGGCGAGAAAATAGGACTGCTCCTTGAGAGAATCCTTTCCCTTGAAAAGGGCCGTATCGCCGCTTTTTTCCGTTCGTGTTCCGGCATAGTGGCCCGTGGCGATGAGATCCGCACCAAGCTCGGCAGCCGCGGAAAAAAGGGCGCCGAACTTGATGGTCCGGTTGCAGACAAGGCAGGGGTTGGGGGTTTTGCCCCCAAGATAGGTGGCAACAAAGTAGTCCACCACCTTGTCCTTAAAATCGGCCTGAAGATCAATGGAGACGATGTTTATTCCAAGGGCCTTTTCCATGGATGACAGGTCAACAGGGGAACCTTCGTATCCGGTTGTAAAATGGATGCCAAAGAGGTTCCTGTACTGCTCTTTGAGGAGGAGCCCCGAAACCATGGAGTCGATTCCTCCGCTTAAGCCTATGGCAATGGTGGGGGCCAATTAAAATATGTTCTCGGTGTTTTTTGAGTAGAGGCCCATGGCCCTTGTGGGGCAGGTGAGAACACACTGTTCGCAGACACTGCACTTTTCCTGGTCGTAAATGACCTCCATTTCCGGCCGTTTGATGGAGAGAGCCCCGGTGGGACAGACGGCGGTACAGGCGCCGCAGTGGGTGCAGATCTCCTTGTCCCGCCAGATTTCATGCTCGGCCGTGCTGACGCGGACCTTCTGGTTTTTTAAAAACCGCACTCCCTTTTGAAAATTTGCCTTGGTCCCGGATAGTTCAAGCACCATGTAGCCGTGTTTTTTACTGGAAACCGTGGCGTTTAAGATATTGAATAAGAGATCATAATCCCTTGTCAAATAGCACACCACCGATTTCTGAGCGACATCAGGCGGAAAATGTAAAATAAGTATTTTTGAGTACACCCCTGTTCCTCCAGCTTTAGCGAACTGCTAAAAAAGAATCCACACATCCTACACGATATGCGTCGATTCGTTTATTTCAGCTCCCTTATTTATTGAATAACAATCCTCTGATAACAATAGAGAAGACTCGATCCCGGAATCGGTGTTCACCACACCGGTGGCGGGAGGCAAGTCGAACATGCTGAACCATTGCAAACCTACAATTTAAGCAATATTGCTCCATGGGTCAAGCTAATTTTTCAGCCTAGATCCCAGGGGCCATGCAGCGGAGGGCTCAGGCTTGCATTGTTACACGCGATTATCAAGTTTTTTCTGAAGAGCCGATGAAGAGCCCCCAATGGTTTGCCCTACGACGTTCTCGTTCCTGACAGGCAACCATTGGGGGCGGTGCTATTCCAAAAACTTGATAATCGAGTTACACTTTGTTGAACTTTTGCCTTGTGTCAAGGACTTGTGAAAAGTACAATGGTCACAACTCCTTTGATCCACGAGCCATTGGATTTGGCCGAATTTATTAACCCCTCACTCAACTTTCAAACTGGTCTTTGTAAAATCAACCAACATCGAAGGTTGAGCCCCTCATTGGAAATGCCCATGAACCGATTTGCATACTACATGTCAGGCTATAGTCTCAAGGCGTTTTCCGGATTTTCCAGGGCCAAAGTGACGGTGCACGGCCGGGAGAACATTCCTGAAAACGGCTCGCTGATTTTTACGGCAAACCACTTCACCCGGATTGAGACGGTGTTTCTGCCCATCCACGTCCATGCATTGACCCGGAAGCCCGTGTGGTCCCTGGCCGCTGCCGAGCTCTTCAAGGGTGGGTATTCCAAAATTCTCACCAATATGGGGGCCGTATCGACAAAGGATCCCCACAGGGATCAGCTCATTGTCAAAAGCCTTCTTGCCGGTGATGCCTCCTGGATCATTTTTCCCGAAGGAAGGATGATAAAGAACAAAAAGATGGTCAACAACGGCAGGTTTGAGCTGGTGGATGACACCTCCACGGAAAAACCCCATACAGGGGCCGCCACCATTGCCCTGCGAACGGAATTCTACCGTGAACGGCTCAAGCGGATGCGCCATGGGAACAGAGATGAATACCACCGTCTGGCTGAACTGTTCGAAATCAAGGACCATGAAGCGGTTTTTGAAAAAGAGACCTGCATTGTGCCCGTGAACATCACCTACTACCCTGTCCGGGCCAGGAAAAACATTCTCACCAGCATCGCATTGAATTTGATGGAAAAGCCATCTGACCGGGTGATGGAAGAGCTCATGACCGAAGGAACCATGCTGTTGTCCGGGGTTGACGTGGATATCCGGTTCGGCGACCCGATCCGGATAAACACATACCTTGACAATTCGTTCATCGAGAGCGACCTGACATCAAAACGAAAGATCAAATTTGACGACAAGCTCGGGTCGCGTCCTGTTATGCGAACCCTCTCGTTTGAGATCATGTACCGTTACATGGCCTCAGTCTACGGGATGACAACGCTGAACCATGACCATGTTTTTGCCACTATTTTGAAAAACCTCCCGGAAAACAGTTCGGGGATTGATGAGCAGGATTTTCGATCAAGGGTTTTTCTGGCACTGACAGGTGGGATTTTGACCTCGGACCGTTACCTCCACCGGGCCCTTGACAACAACCAGATCACCCTTTTAACCGATGACAGGGAGAACCGGTACCGGGATTTCATGCAGACGGCCCTTTCCACGGGGGTGGTTACCCTTGAAGACAACAGGCTTTTCAAGGATCAGTCCCGGATCGATGCGGATACGGAATTTCATTCGATCCGCATAAAGAACCCTGTGGCCGTGATGGCAAACGAGGTGGAACCCCTTGTCCAGATTCACCACTATATAAAGAAAATCGCCCAAAAAGAGTTTGGCGAGATCAAGGAGCTTGTCAGGGAGCGGATTGAAAAAAAGGCAAAAACAGATTTTGAAAACGATTACACCGGATTTTTCATCAAGGGGGAGTCCCAACCCAGATCCAAGGGCAGACCCCTCTTGTTCAATGGGAACAGCTCAGGAGCCGGGGTGCTGCTTGTCCACGGGTATCTCGCCTCCCCCGCCGAGATGAGAGAGTTGGGGGAGTATCTCCATGGAAAGGGGTTCACCGTTTACATTCCACGGCTCAAGGGGCATGGAACAGCCCCCGAAGATCTTGCCGTCACAAAATACACCCAGTGGATCGAGTCGGTGGAAGAGGGGTTTGTCCTGCTCAGCACCATGTGCCGTAAGATCTATGCCGGGGGGATTTCCACCGGCGCGGGCCTTGTTTTCGATCTTGCATCAAGGGTGGACAGTCTTGCAGGGGTCTTTGCCGTGGCTCCGCCCATGAAGCTCAACGATTTCGGGTCAAATTTCGCCCCTGCCGTTACCCTGTGGAGCCAGATGATGAAACGGGCACACCTTCACGGACTTGCAAGGGAATTTGTGAACAACAGCCCTGAAAACCCCCAGATTAACTACATGAGAAATCCCATATCAGGGGTGCGGCAGCTGGAATTGTTCATGGAACAGCTTGAACCAAAACTGAAATCCATCCAGGTGCCGGCCCTGGTTATTCAGTCCAGGAAGGATCCGTTGTCGATCCCAGGGGAACCGCCAAGCTGTTCAAAACCCTTGGCTCCAGTCACAAGGAGAGCTTTCTTTTTGATTATGACTACCACGGTATTTTAATGGGAAAAGGGGCAAGACGGGTATTCAGGGCAATTTTCGATTTTTTCGGGGCGGTGTCAACGAGCGAGGCTCAGCTGGAAAAACCGGCAGACATTTGACAATCGCCATCTGCCGGTTTTTCTGAATCTTCAACCCAGGCCTACCTGTGTGTCTGTTGCCGTATGAAGCCCTTGACTTGATGGGTTCCGTCAAGGGCTCTTTCCATGCGAAGTGCCTGCATTTCAGCTGGCCATCATCATGGTGGCAGGGTCAATGAGGAATTTTTCTCCGGCCCTGTCTCCGTCCTTTAAGATGACAGCTTCAATCTTGTCCTGTGTGGGTTTGAGGAACAGTGCCTTGTCAAATTTTTCCTTGATATTCTCCAGCTGTTTTGGAAATCCGTCACTGCACAGGGCTTCTTCCCTGTGGCTCTTCATGGAGAACCATACAGCAGTGGAGAATTCCCTGGATATGGCGTCCAGTGCCCCAAGGGGTTGGGAAAGATCCTTGTCAAAATTCAGGCCGTCGATGACCAGCATGGCCGGAATTTGAAGGTTTTCTTTTTTGAGGCTTTTCAGGTAATCCCTTATTTTTTCCGGTGAAAAGGTGGCTTCATTGTAGGCAATGCCTGTTTTTGCACGGTCAAGGTCTTCCCACAGCCTTACAGCCTTCTGGGGGTCAATATACCCGACGCTGTCAATGAGGCTGAAATAACCCTCTTTGTATCTGAGATTAATTTTTTCCATCTGGTCGTTCAGGCTGACGTGGAGGACCTTTTCCTCGTCCAAGAGCCTGGAGATGGCGATCTGTACGAGGAACTGGGTCTTTCCCACACCAGCCCTTGAAAGCACGGCACCAAATCTTCCCTGATGAAGA
>DATFJZ010000082.1:0-2328 GCA_035268945.1 Desulfobacteraceae bacterium
GTGCTGCCTTTGCCGGCCCCTACACAGGGGCCCCCTACGCTGTCATGCTCCTCGAATCCCTCATTGCCGGCGGGTGTGAAAAGATCTTTCTTCTTGGCTGGTGCGGGGCCATAACAGCAGAGGTGAAAACCGGGGATCTTGTTGTTGCAGAATCGGCACTCTGTGACGAGGGGACCTCCCGGCACTATTCCGATGATCCCGAGGCCTTCCCCCTGGCTGCACCGTCCAGGTCGGCCACCGGAGAGCTGGTCGCCGGGCTTTTCCGTGCCGGGCTGTCCCACAAAACGGGGAGGATATGGACCACCGACGGCATCTACCGGGAGACGGAAAAGAAAATCGACTTTTTCAGGCAGAAGGGGGCCATTGCCGTGGAGATGGAATGCTCGGCCCTCTTTTCCGCTGCCCGTTACCGCAAACAGAAGATTGCCGCCCTTCTCGTGGTTTCCGATGAGCTCTCCTCCTCCTCCTGGCATCCCGGGTTCAGGGAACCCAGGTTTAAACAGGCCAGAAAAGATGCGGCACAGGTGATTAGGGAACTTCTATGTTGCGACAACAGGCACATCGGTCACGATGCGCCTGTTGCCACGCCTTGAATCCGGACAAAAGGGCTGAACGATATGCCTGGTGGTGCCGTGGCTGTTACAGCGTGTCAATGCCGATGGATTTCCGGATCCTGCCAAGAAAAGGAACCGAGTACTCCCGGGCCTTCTGCGCTCCTTTCTGAAGGATCTCTTCAATGTCGCCGGGTGCACTGACCAGTTCATTGTACAGTCTTCTCGGTTCTTTCAGATGTTCGTTGAGATACTCAAAGAGTTCCTGCTTGACCGTTCCCCAGGCAATCCCCCCATGGTACCGTTTTTCCATCTCCTTGACTTCCTCCGGCGTGGCAAAGGCTCTGTATATGGCCAGCAGGTTGCAGGTGGAGGGATCCTTTGGCTCGTCAGGGCCAAGGGAATTGGTCTTTATCTTCATGATCAGCTTTCTCAGCCGTTTTTCCGGCTCAAACAGGGGGATGGTGTTGTTGTAGCTCTTGCTCATCTTCCTGCCGTCAAGGCCGGACAGTACAGCGGAGGTGTCATCCACAACGGCCTCGGGCAGTGTGAAGTGCTCGCCATAATGGTGGTTGAACCGCCCGGCAATGTCCCTGGCCATCTCAATGTGCTGGATCTGGTCACTGCCCACGGGAACCTTCCTGGCATTGAACATGAGGATGTCCGCCGCCATGAGGATGGGGTAGCTGAACAGCCCCATGGTGATATCCTTGTCAGGGTCTTTTCTTCCCTTCTCCTCGTTCTCAGCCACGCAGGCCTTGTAAGCATGGGCCCTGTTCATCAGCCCCTTGGCTGTCATGCAGTTGAGAATCCAGGTGAGCTCGGGGATCTCGGGGATGTCTGTCTGCCGGTAAAAGATCGACCGGTCTGTATCCAGCCCCATGGCGATCCAGGTGGCGGCAACTTCCAGTGAGGACCTGCGCATCTTGTCCGGGTCCTGGCATTTGATGATGGCATGGTAGTCGGCGAGAAAATAGTATGAGGTCTTGTCAGGCTCCCGGCTGGATTCAATGGCAGGACGGATGGCGCCTACGTAGTTTCCCAGGTGGGGGGTTCCCGTTGTTGTGATTCCGGTTAAAAGGTCTGCGTTTTTCATTTTTAAAGGTTTTCCTGATGGGTTTATAAATGGTTTTGTCCGTCGGTTTTCCGCCTTTCCACGGCGGTCAAACCGGTATTCTGCGTTGTTTGGCCAGCACCCTGGCGGGGTTTTATCATAATACCGGCCTCGCCCGTTGATCCCACTAACCAGCGGGCGAGGCCGCGGTTATGATCAGTCTCCGATGGTGCAGAAGACAAGAGGTATCACACAAGTGGGCTGCTGATCAACCGGCAATTTTTGTATTTCCATATAACGGCCATGAGCAGCGTGCTCACAACAAAGATCGAAAGTCGAATTAGAGGCAGCCGGTTCGGGGTTTTGCCCGTAGCGGTTTTGAGCGGTAGCTGTGAGCACGGATGCTCTAAACAGCTGCCGCTCACCTCGGAGCAGCCCATGGACGGGCTGCGAGAATGAGCGTAGGGCAATACCCCGAACCGGCTGCCGGGATTACACGACTTTCATATAACTCGATGATCCAGTTTTTATAATATCCCCGCCCCCAACGGTTGGTCGGTCAGGAACGAGAACGTCGGAGGAATTTTTTCCCTGCCAGCCTAAAAATCAGGAACTGCGGTCAAGTGTGTCCTCAAACAGCCTGATTTTCTTAACGCCTGGCAGGGAAAAAATCCTTATCTCCTTTGGTTCTCAAGTTCCAGCCGGGGCAAATCCACTGGGGGC
>DATFJZ010000083.1:0-16010 GCA_035268945.1 Desulfobacteraceae bacterium
TCCCTGGTTCCGGACCATAATGATCGGAAAGGGGAGCCGTGACGGACTGGCAAAAGGTCTTCCTGTTCTGGTCTCCGAGGGGATTGTTGGACAGATCGTTTCAGTTTCGGAAAAATACTCCAGGGTGCTTCTCATCACCGACCGGAACAGTGCCGTGGATGCCCTGGTACAGACTTCCCGATCCAGGGGGATTGTCAAGGGGGATAATACCGACCGCTGTTTTTTCAAGTACGCCCTGCGCAAAGTCCCCATCGAGAAGGGGGACATAATTGTCTCTTCCGGGCTTGACCAGGTGTTTCCCAAGGGGCTGCGCATCGGAAAGGTGGTCCAGGAGAAAAAGGAAAGATCCCGTCTGTTTCAAACCATCACGGTGAAAACCTTTGTCAATTTTGACAAGCTCGAGGAGGTCCTGGTCTCTTTGGACCGGGGAAAGGCCCCCGGCAGGGCCGAAGACAACAGATGATACAGTTTCTGTTTTTTGTCGGACTCTCCCTTGTTCTGATCATTGCCCAGACCTCTGTCATGCCGGGGTGTTCGTTTTTTTTCCAGAGCTTTGATCTGTTGATTGTCAATGTGCTTTACCTTGCTCTCCTCTTTTCCAATCCCTTTATTCTCATTGGTGTTGTGTTTCTGGGCACCATCATGGATTCTCTGTCCGGAGTTCCCTTCGGGGTTTATATCTCTGTTTATCTCTGGATCTTCATCTCCGTGCAGGGGCTGAAGCGCTTTGTTCATCCGGGCAGTTTTGTTTTTCTGCCCATTATCAGTGCCGCGGCGGTTCTGCTTGAAAATTTTTTTCTGATCTTTTCTTTCTTTGTAAGAAACGGAAGCAGCAGTGTGTCGTCCCAGGACTTTGCTTTTATGCTCAAGCAGACCGTGTGGGCCTTTTTTCTTGTTCCGCTTTTGATTGGTGCGATCCATGTCTGTCAGAAAGGCGTGGTTGGTTTTGTTGAAAAAACAGTGCGCCGACTGACCCGGCCGGAGTGAATGACCGTCCATGAAAAATCCCGATAAAGAGTGGTTGAAAAAGAGGGTAATGCCGGCTGTGATCATCATGCTGCTGGCCTTTGCCGTTCTTTTTGCAAGGCTTGTCTATCTTCAGATCATTGAAGGTGACGAGTTCCGGAGGCTTTCCGAGAACAACTGCATCCGGCTGGAAAGTGTCGAAGCCTCCAGGGGGCTGATATTCGACCGCAACGGGCTGCTCCTGGTGGACAACCGGCCCTCTTTCAACCTCAAGATTGTGCTCGAGGATGCGGCCCCTGTCATGGAGATTCTTGAAAAACTGGCCGGATTTATCGATGTTCCCGTTGCTGAATTTACCGATAAAATCCGGGAGAAGGCGGATTTTTCAAGGTACAAGCCGTTTTTGCTGAAAAAAGATCTCTCCCGGAACCAGCTGGCCGTTGTGGAGGCCCACAAATTTGATTTGCCGGGGGTTCTCATCGATATCCAGCCGAGACGGAACTACATCTACAAAACCAGGGCGGCCCATCTCATCGGTTACCTTGGGGAGATCAACCAATCAGAACTGAAAAGCGGCAGGTACCCAGGGGTGCGATCCGGTGACACCATTGGCCGTTATGGTGCCGAAAAGGTTTTTGAAAATTATCTTCGGGGGGAGAGGGGCGGCCAGCAGGTGGAGGTGGATGCCAGCGGCCGTCTTGTCCGGGTGATCAACCGGGTCGAGTCGGTTCCTGGAAAAAACATCTTTCTCACCCTGGACAATGCACTGCAGAAAAAGGCTGAAACCATGCTGCAGGGCAAGGCCGGAGCAGCGGTGGCAATCGATCCCAACAATGGCGATGTGCTTGTCATGGCAAGCGCTCCGGCATTTGATCTCAATGACTTTATCGGGGGGATCTCGTCGAAAAAATGGAAGGCCCTGCTCTCGGATTCCAAAAAGCCCATTGCCAACAAGGCCATCCAGGGCGAGTATCCTCCGGCTTCCACCTACAAGACTGTCACCGCCATCGCAGCCCTGGAAGAGGGGGTGATCGACCGTAACACCGCGTGGTTCTGCCCGGGACACTATCGATACGGAAACCGGCTTTACCGGTGCTGGAAAAAATGGGGTCACGGAAAGATGGACGTTGTGGATGCCCTTGAGCAGTCCTGTGATGTGTTTTTCTACCACACAGGTGAAGAGACCGGTGTGGATGCCCTGGCCCAGTATGCCAGGGGGTGCGGGCTTGGCAGGATCACCGGCATTGAACTTGAAAATGAAAGAGCCGGACTGATACCCACGTCATCGTGGAAAAAGAAGCGGTATCATGTTCCCTGGCAGGGCGGGGAGACCCTCTCCATCGCCATCGGACAGGGGTTTAATCTGGTTACCCCCCTTCAGATGGCGGTCTTTACGGCAGCCGTGGGTAACAACGGGACCATTTACCGTCCGCGGATACTGAAATCCGTCCAGGCGCCCGGCAGCAGCCCTGTTGCGGTGAAAGAACCCGAGATCATCGGCGGCCTTCCGGCCAGTAGAAAGACCCTCGGTCTTGTCAGGAAGGGACTTTTCAATGTTGTCCAGGGAGACCGGGGAACGGCCCGGCGTATCAGGATAAAGGGCGTGGATATTGCCGGAAAAACGGGCACTGCCCAGGTGTTCAGCATCAAAAAGCGTGACAGGGAAAAGGACGAAAAGCTGCCCTACGAGTTAAGGGATCACGCCTGGTTTGTCTGTTATGCTCCGGCCCAAGATCCTGTGATAGCCGTTTCGGTGATTGTTGAGCACGGGGAGCACGGATCCACAGCAGCAGCCCCCGTTGCCCAGGAGATCATAAGAACCTACCTTGAAAAAAAAGGTGTTATTGAGGGGCAAGGCTGATCATGTTTGACAGAAGGCTGGTGGAATGCTTTGACTGGGGGTTGTTCCTGGTTACGTTTCTCATTTCGGGTGTGGGGCTGGCTGTTCTGTACAGCGCTGTTTCCGCCGGGGGGGAGACCAGCGTCCAGCTGCTCTTCAAAAAACAGCTGGTATGGATGCTCTGCGGGCTGGCTGTCATGGTCATCTCGTTTACCGTTCACTACCGTTTTTTTGACAAAAGCAGTCTTGCCATTTACTGGGTCTGCATCGGTCTTCTTGTGGCGGTACTTGTCTTTGGCAAGTATATCGGGGGCTCCAGGCGGTGGCTTGCCCTGGGGCCTTTTACCATGCAGCCCTCGGAGCTGATGAAGCTCTCCATCATTATTGTGCTTGCCTCTGTTTACTCCATTGCCTCCAGTGAAGAGGGGCTCTCGTTTAAGGGGCTTTTAAAGCCCGGTCTGCTGTTGCTGCTACCCTTTACACTGATCGTGAACCAGCCGGACCTTGGCACATCCCTTCTTCTCTTTTTCATTGCCGCATGCATGACGATTTTTGTCAAGGTTCAGAAGCGGGTGCTTTCCATCTGCACAGGTATTACAGCTGCTGCGGTTCCCCTGGTGTGGTTTGTGTTAAAGGAGTATCAGAAGGCAAGGATATTGACCTTCTTAAACCCCGAAAGGGATCCTTTGGGGGCGGGGTATCACATTATTCAGTCCAAGATTGCCATTGGGTCCGGCATGCTCTTTGGCAAGGGGTATTTAAAGGGAACCCAGAACGCCCTGTCCTTTCTGCCTGAGCAGCACACCGATTTCATTCTCTCGGTCCTGGCAGAGGAGTGGGGGCTGGCCGGCTGCTCCTTGCTTCTGGCCCTCTATTTTGTTCTCCTGCTCTGGGGGCTCAACATATCCTACTGCTGCCGTGACAGATTTGGTTCCATTCTGGCCTTTGGCATTACCGTGATGATTTTCTGGCAGGTCTTTATCAATGTCGGCATGGTCATGGGTCTGATGCCCGTGGTGGGAGTGCCCCTGCCCTTGATTAGCTATGGCGGTTCGTCCGTGGTGACCAACATGGTGGGCATCGGGATACTGCTCAACGTCAGCATGCGAAATTTTACGTCTAACTGATCTTATTTTTTTTCCATGTTGACAAAAAAAAATCTAGATGGTAATCAATTTCCGATATTTCGAGGATTTAAACTGTTTTATGGAAAAATAGAACAGTGTAATGTATAGGTAGTTGGTATAATTTATAATTATTAACTGGCGGAGGGAAGTTTATGGTTAGTGTTGATGGGTCATTGGTTATTCAGATCATCAATTTCCTTTTTCTCTTGTTCGTGCTTAATCTGGTTCTTTTTAAGCCTGTCCGCAAAATTCTTCTGGAAAGAAAAAAGAAGATAGCAGATCTTGACAATGGGGTTGAAAAATTATCCCAGGATGCTGTGGATAAGGACAAAGCTTACAAAGACGGCCTCAAACGGGCCAGAAGTGAAGGCCTCAAGCAAAAAGAGGCCTTTGTGGAAGAGGCATCACAGGAAGAGAAAGAGATCATTGAACGGATCAACAAAAAGGCTCAGGCAAACCTTGCAGAAATTCGCAGCCAGGTGGCGGGCGAAACTGAGAAGGCCAGAAAAGTCCTGGAAAAGGAAGTTGATACGTTTGCCCAGGCCATGGGTGAAAAGATTTTGGGGAGGAGCTGCTGATGAACTGTTTTGGTTTTATAAACAAGCATGGTAAAGTTATCGTTACTTCAGCATCTCTGATTCTTTTAGCGGCAGCCACCGCTGCTGTTGCCTCTTCGGGTGGAGGCCATGAAGCCGTAGAGGCCAAGGGCTGGGTTGCCACGGACACCTACAGGGTTCTTAATTTCCTTGTCCTGGCAGGAGCCCTTTTTTTTGTTGCCAAAAAACCGGTCAAGGAGTTTTTTACCTCCCGGGTAGAGGGTATTCAAGAAGAGATTGAAACCCTTGAGAAGAAAAAGGCAGATGCGGAAAAGAGTCTTGCCCAGTATGCTGAGAAAATGGCAAATCTTGACAAGGAGTCGGAAAGAATCGTTGCTGACTATGTTCAGCAGGGCGAAGCGGCCAAGAAAAGAATCCTTGCCGAGGCTGAAGAACAGGCTGTCAAGCTCGAAGAGATGGCAAAGCGCAATATTGAGCAGGAGTTCAAGAATGCCAAGGCTGCTCTTCAGCAGGAGATTGCCGAAAAGGCCCTTGCCAAGGCGGAAATCCTTGTCAAAGAGTCCATTTCATCACAAGACCAGGACAGACTGGTTGATGAGTATTTGAAGAAGGTGGTGGCCTGATGAAAAATTTAACAGTTTCAAGGCGTTATGCCAAAGCGTTGATGCTCATCGGAAAAGAGGACGGCCAGGCGGATCAGTATCGGTCAGAACTGCAGGAGGTTGTTGAACTGTTTGATTCCCATAAGAATCTGGAAAAGGCCGTTGTCAATCCTCTGTTCGATAAAAACGAGCGAAGACGAGTACTGACTTCAGTCATGGAAAAAACTGACCTTTCAAAGGTTATGAAATCTTTTATTGTTCTGCTCTTTGATAAGGGAAGAATCGGTTTTTTACGAGATGTTTGTGAATTTTACAGCAAGCTGGCAGATGAGCTAAAGGGTGTGGTCCATGCGACCCTGGTCTCAGCAACCCAATTGTCCTCCGAGGCTGTCGAAAAGATCAAGGACGGCCTTGCAAAACGCACCGGCAGTGATGTGATCCTGGACGTTGAACGGGACGAAACACTTATCGGCGGAATTGTGACAAGGATAGGGGATCTTGTGCTGGATGGCAGTGTAAAAACGCAACTGTTCAATATGAGAGAATCATTAAAAAGGGGTGAGAGTGTCTAATGGAAATAAGAGCTGAAGAGATAAGCCAGATTATAAAAGAGCAGATCAAGGACTTTGAGAAAGATGTTGAGCTCAGCGAAACCGGTGTTGTCCTCTCTGTTGGTGATGGTATTGCAAGTGTGTACGGTCTTGAAAAGGTAAAGGCAAACGAGTTGGTCGAGTTCCCAGGCGGCGTTCTGGGACTGGCCCTGAACCTGGCATCGGACAATGTCGGTGTTGCCATCCTCGGTGAAGACAAGGCCATCAAAGAGGGGGATATTGTCAAGCGGACCGACCGGATTGCGTCGGTACCCGTCGGCGAGTCGGTTCTCGGCCGTGTTGTCACCACAACCGGTGAGCCCATTGACGGCAAAGGGCCGATCACTTCCGATAAAACCATGAACATGGAGCTGGTGGCTCCCGGTGTTATTGCGAGAAAGTCTGTTCATGAGCCCTGCTACACGGGCGCAAAGGCCGTTGACGGCATGACTCCCGTTGGCAAGGGGCAGCGTGAGCTGATCATCGGCGATCGTCAGATCGGCAAGACAGCCATTGCCGTTGATGCCATCCTTGCCCAGAAAAACACCGACGTGAAATGCATCTACGTTGCCTGCGGCCAGAAGAAATCCACCGTGGCCCAGATCGTTGCGGCCCTTGAAGAGCACGGCGCCATGGAGTACACCACCGTTGTTTCTGCCAGTGCATCCGAGTCCGCTGCCATGCAGTACCTGGCTCCTTATGCCGGCTGCGCCATGGGCGAGTATTTCCGGGACAAGGGCGAGCATGCCCTGATTGTCTACGATGACCTTTCGAAACAGGCTGCCGCCTACCGTCAGGTTTCTCTGCTGTTGAGACGTCCGCCTGGACGTGAGGCGTTCCCCGGGGATATCTTCTACAACCACTCCCGTCTGCTGGAGCGTTCTGCAAAGCTCTCCGATGAGATGGGCGCCGGTTCCCTGACGGCCCTTCCCATTATCGAGACCCAGGAAGGCGACGTTTCAGCGTTTATTCCCACCAATGTTATCTCCATCACCGACGGTCAGATCTACCTTGACAAATCCCTGTTCTTTGCCGGTGTCAGGCCAGCCATTGACGTTGGACTCTCCGTATCCCGTGTTGGCGGTGCGGCCCAGGTAAAGGCCATGAAACAGGTTGCCGGTACCCTGCGGCTGGACCTTGCCCAGTACCGTGAGCTCGAGGCCTTTGCCGCATTCGGCAGTGATCTCGATGCGGCCACCCAGAAACAGCTGACCCGTGGCGAACGGCTTGTTGAGCTGCTCAAGCAGCCCCAGTACAGCCCCCTGCCCATGGAAAGACAGGTAACGGCCCTCTATGCAGGCACCAAAGGGTATATTGACAAATACCCCAGGGAAGCTGTCGGCAAGTATGAGCAGGGTCTCTACCCCTTTATTGAAAACCGTTTTCCCGACGTTTTCACAGACCTGAAAGAGCAGGAAAAAATTACCGATGACATAGAAGCCAAGCTTAAGAAAGCCCTTGATGCCTATGACGAGGAATTCAAGGAAGCTCTATAGATTCCTTTGATTGTATCGTGATTTTATTTAATAAAAAAAGGCTTGAGAGGTAGATCTTATGGCAACTTTAAAAGAAGTACAAACAAAGATAGGCAGTGTCAAAAAGACCAAACAGATCACTTCTGCCATGAAAATGGTTGCTACTTCCCGATTACGCGGTGCCCAAAGCAGCATGGATGCGTTTAAACCTTACGCATCCAAGTTTGCCGAAGTTCTCGGAAGCATATCGGGAAAGGCCGGAGAAGAGGCCAGCCCCCTTCTTGTGCCCAGGGAAGAAGTAAAGAAAGTGAACATTGTTCTCTGTACGTCTGACAGAGGTCTCTGTGGTGGTTTTAATATCAACCTGATTGAAAAGGCGGACGCTCTGCTGAAATCCGACGAGCTCAAGGGCAAGGAGGTCTCGTTTACCTGTTTCGGAAAAAAAGGACGGGATTTTGCCAGAAAGCAGAAGTTTCCCATCGTGGATGAGTATATCGGTGTTGTCGGCGGAAAGTTCGATTTTACCGTGGCATCAACCTCCGGAGAAAAGCTGATCAACAGCTTCCTCGCCGAGGAGGTGGATGAAGTGTACCTGGTCTGTTCTGAATTCCAGACCCTGGCAAGGCAGGAGGCCGTTGTCAAGCAGGTGCTACCCATTCCCCACGTTGAAGAGAATGAGGAGGAAGCCCAGGCAGCGGATGACTCTGTGTATCTTGCGGAGCACATCTGTGAACCCTCTTCCGATGCCCTGCTCGGCGAGATGCTGCCAAAGAACGTCTACATTCAGATATACGATGCCCTGCTACAGACATCAACCAGTGAGCACGCGTCCAGGATGAAAGCCATGGAAAATGCAACCAAGGCGTGTGAAGACATGATTGACGAACTGCAGACAATCTTTAACAAGAGACGGCAGGCGGGAATTACTGCGGATCTTATGGATATTGTCGGCGGTGCAGAGGCCCTGAACGGATAAAACCACACAAGTTAAGGTAGTATAACAGCTTTTTACAGGAGGAACTAATGGCTGAAAATATAGGAAAAATAGCACAGGTGCTTGGTGCTGTCGTTGATGTTGAGTTTGAACCGGGAAAACTCCCGGCTCTCCTCACCGCTCTTACACTTACCAGCCCTGTTATCAGTGATGAAGAGGACAACCTCGTTATCGAGGTTGCCCAGCATCTGGGCGACAATATTGTCCGGTGCATCGGCATGAACGTCACCGATGGACTCCAGAGGGGGGCTCCGGTCAAGGACACGGGTTCTCCCATCATGATGCCCGTGGGTGAAGCCTCCCTTGGCAGGGTTCTCAACGTTATCGGAAAGCCCGTGGACGGTCTTGGTGACATCAGCAAGGAGAATATGCTGCCCATCCACCGTTCTGCTCCGGATTTTGTCTCCCAGGACACCTCTGTGAGGGTGCTTGAAACCGGTGTTAAGGTTATCGACCTGCTGGTGCCCTTTCCCAGGGGCGGTAAGATGGGAATGTTCGGCGGTGCCGGTGTTGGCAAGACCGTTATCATGATGGAGATGGTGAACAATATCGCCATGCAGCACGGCGGTATTTCCGTTTTCGGTGGTGTTGGCGAGAGAACCCGTGAGGGTAACGACCTTTACCATGAGATGAAAGACTCCGGCGTGCTGCCCAAGTGTTCCCTGGTTTACGGACAGATGACCGAACCTCCGGGAGCAAGGGCAAGGGTGGCCCTGTCCGCCCTGACATGCGCCGAATATTTCCGTGATGAAGAAGGCCAGGACGTGCTTCTCTTTGTTGATAATATCTTCCGTTTTACCCAGGCAGGGCAGGAAGTATCTGCAACCCTGGGTCGTATGCCGTCGGCGGTTGGTTACCAGCCAACCCTTGCCGTTGACATGGGCGAGCTCCAGGAACGGATCACATCAACGGACAAGGGGTCCATTACAGCGGTCCAGTGCGTTTACGTCCCTGCCGATGACTTGACGGACCCTGCACCGGCAACCACCTTTGCCCATCTGGACGGTACCGTTGTTCTATCACGCCAGATCGCAGAGCTTGGTATCTATCCTGCTGTGGATCCCCTGGACTCCACGTCTAGAATCCTCGATGCCGCCTACATTGGCGAGGAGCACTACGATGTTGCCAGGACGGTACAGCAGACCCTGCAGAAGTACAAAGAGCTCCAGGACATCATTGCCATCCTCGGTATGGATGAGCTCTCCGACGAGGACAAGGTGACGGTTCAGCGGGCAAGAAAGCTCCAGAGATTCCTCTCCCAGCCCTTTCATGTTGCTGAAACCTTCACCGGCATGCCGGGCAAATTTGTCAAGGTTGAGGATACGGTCCGTTCGTTTAGAGAGATCATCGAAGGAAAACACGACGACCTTGGCGAGGGGGCCTTCTACATGGTGGGCACCATTGAAGAGGCCAGGGAAAAAGCAGCCAAGATGGCTGAGGATAATAAATAATCCAGGGGGTTATAATGGCTGAGAATATATTTCTTGAAGTGGTCACCCCTGATAAGGCTGTTGTCAGTGAAGATGCCCAGATTGTTGTTGCACCGGGGTCTGAAGGTGAGTTTGGTGTACTTGCCGGGCATACCACTTTTCTTACCTCTCTGAAAACCGGGACCCTGCGCTATACGGATGCTTCCGGAAAAGAGAAGTTTCTCTTTGTCAAGGGCGGGTTTGCCGAAGTGCTGCCCAACAAGGTGACAGTACTTGCAGAAGCTGCTGAAGAAAAAGAGGGTATGTAACATTAGGATCGCAGATGAAATAAGGTGAACAGAAATTACGTTCAGCTTATAAAATTTGCGATCCTTACATAGCCAGATGTATAAACATTCGGTTCGCTGGATTTAGTTGCAAGAGGGGGGTGTTCCGCTGTAGATGCCGGGACACCCCTTTTTTCATCAAGACAGCAGGCCGGAGAACTGGCCTTTGATTGCCCATCGCGGGCCTTGAACATAACATCGAAACGATCATGCCGCAAAGGGGGCAGGCTTGTGTTATGGCCAAGTCCCATGGTGGGGAGGAGATGACGGTGAACATGGAACAAAACAGTTTTGGCGTGATTGTACTGGCAGCTGGCCGGGGCACACGGATGAATTCCAACATGCCCAAGGTGCTTCACCGGCTCAACGGTAAAACCATGCTCTCCCGGGTGCTTTCCAGGGCCGTAAAGGTTGCGGGAAAAAATGTCGTGGTTGTTGTGGGGCACCAGGCCGACGCGGTGAAAGATGTGGCTTCCCGGGAGTTTGACGTCCACTTCGAGGAACAGAAAAAGCTGCTTGGCACTGGAGATGCCGTTAAAATCGGCATGTCAGGCTTGCCGGACAGTGTCAGAGATGTCCTGATTATCTGTGGTGATGTGCCGCTGATAAGGGCAGAAACGCTTCAAAAATTTTTTTCCTTTCATAAAGCTGCTGAAAACGATATAACCGTGTTATCCGTTGTTCTGGACAATCCGGCCGGCTATGGAAGGCTCCTTGTTGATCAAAACGGTTTTCTTGTGGGAATCCGGGAAGAGGTCGACGCAACGGCGGAAGAGAAAAAAAATCAACTGGTCAATTCGGGGGTCTATTGCGTTAAAAAAGCGTTTCTTGACTCGGCCATTGAAATGCTTGTGCCGGACAATGCTCAAAATGAGTATTACCTTACCGATCTTGTGGCCGTTGCAAACAAGACCGGTAACCGGGCAGGGTGTTCTCCTGTAGCAGATCCCCGGGAGGTGTTCGGCGTGAACACCATTGACGAGTTGAAAAAGGCTGAAAAAATTATGCATGACATGGAACTGATCTGATCGTTGGCTGCAACGAAGCTGACCCTGTGTTTGAAAATTGCGTGACAGCTCAAATGTTCACGGATTTATGAATTGTCTTGACTTTGTTTCATGCTATGAATTATATTTGGTTAAACCTTTGCGAGGTATGAGAATTGGATAATGATTTTTTAGATGATAAGTTTAACGATATAGATGATAAGGTCGATTTTTTGATCGAGCTTTGTCAGACCCTGCAGATTGAAAACGGGGAATTGACCTCAAAGGTGAAAAACCTTGAGGAGCAACTGAGCAAGAAGCAGGGGGTTGAAGAGCAGCACGCTGAACAGCAGGCTGTGATCCGATCTAAAATTGACGGACTGCTTGAAAAACTCAACAATTTTTCAGATGCGCCAATCAACGAATGATCTGAAAAGAAGAGGGAATTAAAAATAGAGATATAATCATTGGATGACATCGTTAAAATTGAGCTTTTTGGGCAAGTGTTCAGATTTCAGCCTGACAAGGATGTTAAGGATTCCCAGAAGGTTGCCGATGCCCTTAAGTTCTATGTAAAACAGGCTGAAGAACAGTTTGAAACTGGAACCCACTGCAGTGATAAGCTGGCTGTTCTTCTGCTGGCTGCCATGAATCTTTCCAAGGATTTCCATGAGCTGCAGCTGGAGCATGCCAGGCTTGAAGATTATGTTGCAACCAGGGCATCTTCATTGTTAAACAAGATTAACAACAACATTTAATGATTTAAGATAATTTGGTTTTATTTACGGCCCCTGCTATGTGCGTGATTGCATGAAGTCCTTTGTCCTAACATTACTAGAAAGGGAGTTCACACTTACGCTGGTGAGCATGTTCCCCTTTAAGGGAAAAGCCTGAAGGTGTAATTGAACACCCACTTTTTGAGCCTTTGGTTCAAAGACCACGTCAACACGGCATCATGCGGGGGTTATAAAATCAGACACAGCTGTTTCTGTTTTATGGGGCATGTGAGAACTGATTTGTTGAATCGTCACGTTTCCCGGGTATGCCCTAAATCCTGTTTGTGTTATGTTGCTTGAAAATCAATCCCCCTCTTGGGAGCAGCGCTGCCTGGCTGCCCCTTCTGTTCAACTTATCAATTCGTTTCTTTCCTTTTTTATTTCCAGATTCATACCTTGCTGATAGTTAGAAAGGGTTTCCTTTGGCTTTTATGGCCGAACAGGGCTCGCTGATGTGGACTTTTGCGTCTGTTGTCAAACACTGCCCGGGAAAAACTGAATCTGTGCGTCCCCGGATGAATGGAGAATAATCCGGAACGCTGACTGACAATAATATAGGGATTGATCATAACTCCGGCCAGATACGGTGGTGATCCGGCCGTTCCATGCCCGTTGTTGAAGATCAAGACCATCATATACAGGAGATTTGAAAATGGGCTATATTGCTGTGCTAACCTCTGTAGCAGGACTTGGATTGGGGTTTGGGGTTGCGTATTATTTGGGTTCAAAACGTCTTGAAGAACTGACTGCCAAAGCTGAAAGGCAGCGGGCAGATACCATTCAAAATGCCGAAAAGAATGCCGAAAATCTTCTCAGAGAGGCCAAGATTGAGGCGAAGAGCCGTTTGCTCGAGATGAAGTCTGCCTTTGATGGGGAAACGGAAACCACCCGTGCTGAACTAAAGAAAGAGTCCCGCCGTCTTCTGCAGAGGAGTGAATCCCTTGACAAGCGGCAGGAGCAATTTGAAAATCGGGACCTTGAGCTCAAGAAAAAAGAGAACGATTTCAACAACAGGCAGCACGCCCTGACACAGAAAGAACAGAAGTACAATGAGCTGATCCTCCAGACCACCCGGGAGCTTGAAAAGATTGCCAGCCTTACGGCTGAACAGGCAAAAGAGCTGCTTTTGAAGAATATGGAAAACGATGCCCGGCATGAAGGGGCAAAGCTTGTCAAACGGATCACCGCCGAGGCGGAAGAACAAGCGTCGAAAGAGGCAAAAAAAATTATCTCCACTGCTATCCAGCGGTATGCCGGGGATTTTGTTGCCGAACGTACCGTTTCCGTTGTGCCCCTGCCCGGGGATGAGATGAAAGGCCGCATAATAGGCCGTGAGGGGAGAAATATCAGGGCACTGGAGTCTGCCACCGGTATTGACCTTATCATTGATGACACCCCTGAAGCGGTTATTCTATCCGGGTTCAACCCGGTGCGCAGGGAGGTGGCAAGGATATCCCTTGAAAGGCTGATTTCCGACGGTCGTATCCATCCGGCGAGGATCGAGGATGTTGTGGCAAGGGTTACCGATGAGGTTGATGTTACCATCAAGGAGGCAGGGGAACAGGCTGCCTTTGATCTGGGAGTGCACGGCGTTGCTCCGGAGTTGATCAAAGTCCTCGGCCAGTTGAAGTTTCGAACCAGCTATGCCCAGAATGTGCTTCAGCATTCGGTGGAGGTGGCCTTTCTTGCCGGGGTTATTGCTGCGGAGCTGGGCCTCAACGTAAAAGTTGCCAAGCGCATGGGGCTGCTCCATGATCTCGGAAAGGCCATTGACCATGAAGTGGATGGTCCCCATGCCCTTATCGGCTCCAGGCTGGCAAAAAAACACGGAGAATCCCCGGATATTGTCAAAGCCATCGCAGCCCACCATGAAGATGTTCAGCCGGAAACAGTTTATGACCATATCATCCAGGCGGCAGATGCCCTGTCCGGTGCAAGGCCCGGTGCCAGGAAAGAGACCCTGGAGAACTATGTGAAACGGCTTGAAGAACTCGAGGGGGTGGCAAACTCCTTTGACGGCGTTTCCAATACCTATGCCATCCAGGCAGGACGTGAGGTCAGGGTGATTGCCGAAAGCGACAGGGTCTCAGATGCTGATGCGGTTTTCCTCAGCAAGGAAATTGCCGCCAAAATTGAGGCCACCCTGACGTTTCCCGGCCAGATCAAAGTTGTGGTGATAAGGGAGACAAGATCGGTTGAGTATACCAACAAATAGAAGGTGTTAAACCAGCAATTCAATCGGATCATTATGTGTCCATTGGAGCAGCGAAGGGCACGGGCCAAAGGACAAGCCGAGGTTATGATCAGGTGCGAATTTATCAAAGGACTGAATAGAAAATGAATGTACTGGATGTTTTGCAGGAACGGGGTTTTGTTGAGGACCTCACCCATGAAGAGGCGTTGCGCAAGTACCTGGATGAAGAGAATAAATCCTGTTATATCGGTTTTGATCCCACGGCAGCAAGTCTTCACGTCGGAAGCCTTGTTCCCATCATGTCCCTTGCCCACATGCAGAAAAACGGTCACTGCCCAATAGCCCTTGTGGGGGGGGGGACCGGCCTTATTGGAGATCCATCGGGCAAGACAGAGATGCGCAAGGTCATCTCCCAGGAAGAGATTGATGAAAACAAGAACGGTATCAAACATCAGCTTGCCAGGTTTATCCAGTTCGGGGAGGGCAGGGCAAAGCTTCTGGACAATGGAGATTGGCTGAACCAGCTGGAGTATATACCCTTTCTCCGGGACATCGGCAGGCATTTCAGCGTGAACCGGATGATCAAGGCGGAAAGCTACAAAATGCGGCTTGAGGCGGAAGAGGGGTTGAGTTTTATTGAATTCAACTACATGATTCTCCAGGCCTACGATTTCATGAAACTTGGCCAGACCCACGGCTGTTTTCTCCAGATGGGGGGGAGTGATCAATGGGGCAATATTGTGGCCGGCATCGACCTTGTAAGGAGGACTCTTGGCAAGAGTGCCTTTGGAATCACCTTTCCCCTGATCACCACATCAAGCGGCATCAAGATGGGCAAGACCCACAAAGGGGCTGTGTGGCTTGATCCGGAAAAGACCTCTCCCTACGAGTATTACCAGTTCTGGGTCAACACCGAGGATGCCGATGTGGAAAAATTCCTCGCCCTGTTCACCTTTCTGCCCATGGATGAAATCAGACATGTTAAAGAGTTCCATGGAGCCCAGCTGAACAGTGCCAAGGCGGTCCTTGCATTTGAGGCAACACGCATCGCCCATGGTGTGACGGAGGCAAAAAAGGCCTTCACGGCTTCTGCCGAGATGTTCGGCCTGCCTGAACTGCCCGAATCGCTTTTCCCGTCAAGTACCATTCCGAGAACACTAGGGAAGGAGAGCCAAAACAGCTCGATTCCCACTACAGCCCTGGATTCTTCAATCTTTGAACAGGGGATAAAAGCGGTGGATCTGTTTGTGCAGACCGGGCTCTTTAAATCCAAGGGAGAGGCCCGGCGGCTTCTCAACCAGGGCGGTGGTTATGTCAATGGAAACCGGGTTGCCGCCTTTGATGAGACAGTCTCCCTTGACTCGGTGGAGGATGGCGGACTACTTCTCAGGGCAGGCAAGAAGCGGTATCACAAAATTATTTTGGAAAAAGAGCAATAAGTGTTTGACAGAGAGGGGGGCTTTGATGTATAAAGCACTCTCTCTTTGACGGGAAATTCCTGTCCCACTGACCGTTTTTTTCGGAAAAAATCGGCTGGTGGAAAAAAAGAGTTGACAACTCCGGCCGCTGGATGTATAAAGGTCGGGTTTTGTTGCTTGCCGGTAAAAAACGGTGGGCGGCAAATAGCCAAAAGAATTTGATCTTTGAAAACTGGTCAGTGAAACAGATAGAGCGGGTCTTTTTTGGGTGGAACCAACCACTTGAAAAAAATCAATTGTTTAAGGAATTATAACTGGAGAGTTTGATTCTGGCTCAGAATGAACGCTGGCGGCGTGCTTAACACATGCAAGTCGAACGAGAAAGCGGACTTCGGTTCGTGAGTAAAGTGGCGCACGGGTGAGTAACACGTGGATAATCTACCTTTGAATCGGGAATAACCTTTCGAAAGAAAGGCTAATACCAGATAAAGTCATCGTTTCTCCGGAAGTGGTGATGAAAGTTGGCCTCTGATATAAGCTGATGTTTGAAGATGAGTCCGCGCACCATTAGCTGGTTGGTGGGGTAAAGGCCTACCAAGGCAACGATGGTTAGCTGGTCTGAGAGGATGATCAGCCACACTGGAACTGACACACGGTCCAGACTCCTACGGGAGGCAGCAGTGAGGAATTTTGCGCAATGGGGGAAACCCTGACGCAGCAACGCCGCGT
>DATFJZ010000084.1:0-4349 GCA_035268945.1 Desulfobacteraceae bacterium
CGCATATCGTGTAGGCATTTTGTTCGTATTCAAGGCGTGACAACCGGAGCATAGTGAGCTATGTGCCGGTTGTCACAACGCAGAAGACGGACAAAATGGCAAGCAGGATGCGTGGATTATTTTTTAGAAGTTCCCTTAACACTGTCAAACACCGCTTCAAGCCTTGTTTCAATGTCGGTTTCCACATCTGCCTTTGAGGTCTCGATGCGGCAGCCGCTGCGGTTGATTCCGGGGTTGGACACCACAGAAACCGTGGAAAGTGTCTCGATCTTTTCAAAAAATTCCTCTTTGATCATCTCGATGTACTCGTAATCATCAGACGAGACATTCAGCACGATCTCCCGGGGTTCCGGCAGCTTTTCCAGGGCATGGAAGATCGATTCTTTGACAAGGGTGGAATCCACATCCACCCTTGCCAGCACGACTTTTTCGGCAATTCGGCACACAAGGGAGATGATCTGTTCTTCAAACTGTTGAACAAACTCGCCCCAGCTGTTTTCCGTCTTGTCCAGGATATCCTCTAAAGAGGCCAGAACTTCCAGAGCCCTGGCATCCCCCTGGGCCTTTGCCTCTTTCTCGCCTTTTTCAAAGCCCCGGTCATATCCCTCCTGTTCACCTGCCTTTTTGGCCTCTTCAACTGCCTGCTGCCGGCTTTTGTCAAAAGCTTTTTTCTCTCCCTGTTCTACCCCTTCTTTTTTTCCCCTGTCGTACCCTTCCCGGAATCCAATGTCGTACCCCCTGTCTTTTTCAGGGGCTTTTTCAGGTGCTTTTTTTTTCTCATCATCGACGGTTCCCCCTTTCCGGGGAGGCGAAGCCGCTTTTTCTTTTTTCTGTTTGCTGTCAGGCAGAGGGGAATCTCTGCCTCTGTTTTTTTCGGCCCCATCAAGATCCGAGTATAGCGGGGAGAACGTCTGGTCTTTGTCCTGGCTGTCACCAGTTTCTTCGGCCTGGTACAAAGGAAAAAACCGATCATCTCCCCCGGTTTCCGGATCCTCCTGGTAGAGCTGCTTAAAGAGGTCATAATCCGGTGCCCTGTCACCGTTTTCCAGGGTATCCTCTTTTTCGTACTGCACCAGGGAACCCGGATCAAGGGGCTGCCATGTGTTGTCGTCGTTCATACACCCACTCCAGCTTGATTCATCTCAATCACCTTGAACAGAGGACATCACACAAGCACATCATCCTTGCCTTTACCGCCAAGGGCAATGGTGCCGTCCGCTTCAAGCTCTTTTGCCGCCCTTACAATGGCCTGCTGGGCCTCTTCAACCTCGGCAAGGCGGACAGGTCCCATGGTATCCAGGTCGTCCTTGAGCATCTCTCCGGCCCTCTGGGAAAGGTTGGAAAAGATCTTATCCTTCATCTCATCGGAAGAGGTCTTCAAGGCATAGGTCAGCTGCTGCCCTTCAACCTTTTTCAAAATTTCCCTCATGGCCCGATCGTCAATGGAAACCATGTCTTCGAACACAAACATCATGTTCCGGATGTCATTGGCCATTTCAGCGCTGTCCTCTTCCACCTGCTCCATGACCAGATCTTCGGTGGACTTGTCAACCCCGTTGATAATGTCCACAAGCACCTGGACACCTCCGGCCTTGCCGCCGGGGCCCACAGCGCCGCTGAGTTCGTAACGCAGGGCCTTGTCCACATCCCTGACCACATCTTCAGAAATCTGGCCAAGTTTTGCAATACGCAGGGCAATGTCCCCCTTTTTCTCATCTGGCACAGCCATGAGAATCTCGGCGGCAATTTCCGCAGGCATGTGGGCCAGTACCATGGCAATGGTCTGGGGGTGCTCCCCTTCCACATATCCGGCAAGGGTGGCAATGTTGACATTCTTGCTCCAGGCAAAGGGCAGGTCCCGCTTTCTGTTCTCAATGTCTTCAAAGATGGCACTGGCCTTGTCCTTGTCCCGGCTGCCGGCTATGGCTTTTTTGAAAAAAGAGCTGCCCTCGACCACCAGCTTGGTCTCACCTTCAAAACTCTCAACAAACCCGGAAGAGACCGCCTCCAGCATCTCCGGGGTGATAAAGTCGATATTGGACATCTCAAAGGCAATCTCCCTGATCTCATCATCGTTCATCTTTTCAAACACCTGGGAGGCATATTCCTCGCCCATGGAAAGGAGAAAAACCGCAGATTTCTGGGCCCCTGTCATATTTTTGGGATCGATCACTTTTTTTGCCACTACTCCTCCTCTTCCTCGGCTTCGCTGAGCCAGCCTTTAATGATATTTGCCGTCCTGGCAATATCATTCCGGGCATACCAGGCGGCCTTTTCAGATACAGAGAGATTACCAAGATAAGCCTCTTTATCGGCCGGGGTCATGGCGGCAAAAAAGGCTGACCGTTCACTTTCCGACATCGTCTCCAGATGGTATTTCTGTTCTTCCGCTGTCATCTCGGCAAATTCGGGACCCTTTTCTTCCCTGCCCTCTTCAAGGAGAGCCCTCTCCTCCGGTCCTGGCAGTTCCTTTTGCTCCACCGTCTCTTTGATTCCCTTTATCGTCTTGATAACGGGCCGGATGACAAAGAGAAACAGCAGGAGAACCAGCAGGAGGTTGGCAATGGTTCTGCCGTACTCTTTCTGGACCATACGCCAACCCTTGAGTTCAGGCTCTGGCTCTCCCATTTCATCGATGGATGCAAAGGGGAAGCACTCCATGGAGACCTGGTCCTGCCGGGCTTCATTGTACCCCATGGCCTTGACCACAATATCGGAAAACTGCTGCATCTCCGACTGGGACCTGGGAACATAGGATCTCACCCGGTTGCCCGACTCGTCGGTCTTGTACTCATATTTCCCGTCAACAACGGCAGCAACCGAAAGCCGTTCCAATACCGCCATGGGCTTTACCGTCTGGCGGGTCCTCCGGCTCAACTCGTAGTTCACCGTATCGTCTTTCTTGTTCACCTTTGCCATTCCCTGGCCGTTCTCCCCGCCGGGGGGGACCACCGGATTGACGCTTGACGGGTCCCCCGGGGCCTGGATGGGCCGGGTGGAATTTTCCGCCTGGATCTTTTTGCTTCTAACAAAAGTGGCCTCCCGCTCAAAGGGATCGTAGATCTCTTCGTTGACACTGCTGGTGCTGAAATCAAGTTCCGAGGTGACCCGGACAATGGCCTTGTCCTTGCCCACGATACGTTCAAGCATGGTCTGTATCCGGTCGGCTATGTTTTTTTCGTACCGCACCTTGTACTTGTACTGGGTATCGGCAAGATTCCTCGCCTCTATCCGGCTCTTCTCCTCTTCTGACTTGCCCTCGAAGAGAATCCTGCCTGCCGTGTCCACAATGGTCACAAGCTTGGGTGTCAGGTCCTCAATGGAAGAAGCCACCAGATGGGCAACGGCTGCGACCTTGCCCTGGTCCAGGTCGGATTCAAGCTCGAGAAGAATCGAGGCCGACGGCTTTTTTGTTTCTTCCACAAACACGGAGTCCTTGGGCAGTACAATCATCACCTTGGCCTCTTTGACCTCGTTGAATGCCCGGATAGTTCTGGCAAGCTCTCCCTGGATGGCCCGTTTTTTATTGATCTTCTGAACAAATTCGGTGGTGCCGAAATCGGTCTGATCAAAGATTTCATACCCCACCCCGGATCCCTTGGGAATGCCATCCTTTGCCATGGAAAGCCTTACCTCGTAAACCTGGCCGGAGGGAACCAGGATGGTGGCGCCCCCACTGGCAAGCTTGTACGGGGTGTTGGCCTCCTTGAGCTTTTCCACAATTGCCGAGGCATCTGCTTCGGAAAGCCCGGTATAAGCGGCCTTGTAATCTGTTTTGTTGGCCCATAAAAACATGGTGGTAAACCCTGCCACCAACATCAGAATCAGCACACCGAACATGATCTTCCGTGACAGGGGCATCTCTTTATAAATAGTAACGATCTGTTCCAATACCGGATTCATAAAACCACTCTTCCCTGTTCTCTTTTGCTATAACCTACATGGCTGTAACCACCAGCCACACCTAAGCATGAAAGCCATCTGATTTGAGAGTAATCAGCCGTCAGTAATCAGAAGAAAACAATGACGGCTGCCGGAGCAACACGACTTTCATATAACGCCCATGAGCAGGGTGCTCACAACAAAGAGAGAAAGTCGAATTAGAGGCAACCGGTCCGGGTTTTGCCCGTAGCGGTTTTGAGCGGCAGCTGTGAGCACGGATGCTCAAGACAGCTGCCGCTCACCTCGGAGCAGCCCATGGACGGGCTGCGAGACTCGAAGAGGAGCCTGGCTCCATGAGCGTAGGGTAAAACCCGGACCGGTTGCCGCCGCAACACGACTTTCATATAACGGCCATGAGCAGCGTGCTCACAACAAAGATCGAAAGTCGAATTAGAGGCAGCCGGTTC
>DATFJZ010000085.1:0-5424 GCA_035268945.1 Desulfobacteraceae bacterium
ATGGGCAATGGAAAAGAACTGCCCACTGGAAGGAACGGCCGGTTTCCCGTTTTTCAGGGGGACCGACGGCATCACCAGCCAATTGGCCGGGTTGCCCCGCGCCGGCTTTAAAATGACAAAGATCCGGCCTGATATGGTACCGGGATTATCAGAGACGTTCCTGATATCAAAGCGAACCATCAGGTCACGGTTTGTCTGGTCCTTTTCCAGCCGGAACTCTTCCACCTTTACCTTTCGGTACTTCTCATCTTCAATTCCTTCCCCGTTCGCCTCTGCCGGTGACGATTTATCCCCGGCAGCAGCTGTTTTCTTAGGATCCCCGGAGGCTTTTTCCCGTTTCCCGCCATCAGTGGTTTTCTTTTCAGAGATACCGGGCCCGGCTTCCCCAGCTTCCCCAGCTTCCCCGGTCTCATCGGTCTCATCGGTTTCCCCGGTTTCCCCGGTTTGCCCGGTTTCCCCGGTTTCCCCGGTTTCATCGGTTTCATCGGTTTCATCGGTTTCATCGGGGGGCAGGGGCTTCGGGGCTTCCCGGTCCAGTGGCTTTTTAACAAAATCCGCCACATTTTTTCCTGCCAGGACAAGCCTTGCCATGATGAGTTCTTTTTCCCCGGCAAGGTCGTCGGCCTTTTTTTCCGCAACGGCAAGGGCTTTTTCAAGATGCCTGTTCTCAGCCTGGAGGCCCGTATAAAGATAGTAGAACACGGCCGCTGCTGCGCCTGCTGCCATGGCGGTCAAACAGAAAAACCACGCAACCCCCTTGACCCAGGAGGCGGATTTCATCTCTCCAAATTCATTCATGAAGAAAAGAGATGGCTTTATCTTTCGCTTCTTCTTGACAGGCCGGTTATGGGCCTTTATCTCTTTTTCCAGCTCTCTTGAGAAATCTTCCACTCACCCTCCTCTTTGACAACCACAAGTTTCTTGATGCCCCGGGCGGAAAAACCGCTGGCCTTGTAATTTTGCAGAAAAGTGACGATCCATTTTCTGCGGTTCTCCTGGATGCTGAAATCCCTTCCCGTAACACTGATGTAGGCGTACTTCTCTGCAAGCCGTGATTTTCGGTCAACCCATTGCGTTTTATCCATGCCGTCGGCAAAAAACCCTTCGGAATAACAGGCACTGTAGGCGGCCATATCCTTTGACGACCAGGCCTCAAGCCAGTTTTTCACAAAGGTTTTCACCTGGAACCGTGGTCCTGATTTCCCAAGAAGGGTGGAACCGGCGGCAAGCAGCGGGAACGGGTTCTCCTGGCTGACCCCGGCCGGGGTCTCACCCGGATCGCCGGTGATGACAAAACCGTTGTCTTTTTTCCGGATGAAAAACCGTTTTTTTTCCACCATTTCGGAAAAAGAAGGAGAGGTCAACACCAGGTCAAAGGTGACAACAAAAATATCTTTTTCCATGTAGATCCCCGGATCTTCCACGGCCAGGGCGAAAGGTGTGCCGTTTTTTTCCGCCCTCTCTTTCAGGGTCTGCCATTGCTCCCACCACCGGATCTGTGGAAGGTATTCCGGACCGTACCCACTTAAATAGCGGTGGTAGTCATCCCCCTCCAGGGCGTTCTTCCACTGGTCGATGAATGCCAGAACCCGGCTGCGCAATTGTTCAACGGTTTGTTGATCCTGGAGACGGATTTTTTCGGCAATGATGATGGGGGTCTGATGCAGCTGAATGTGATCGGCAACGGCCAGGATATCCTGGTTGTTCATGGCGATGCACCCGTTGGAATCCATGGGTTTCAACTGTTTGTTGGTGCCGTGTATCCAGATGGCACTGCCGTTGCGCCCTGCCCGCTTGTCCAGGTAATTAGGGTAATCCGTTGGAAAGGCTTTTTTGCCATAAATCGGTGAGAGGTATTTGTCCTCATACTCGTCGGTGAAAAAATAGACGCCTTCGGGGGTTTTTTTGTCCCCGGACCGGGACTTGCTGCCCCAGGCCTCCCCGGTGGAACAGGAAAAACCGAATCTCTGCTGGTAAACTCCCTGTTGCGAGGCCCACAGGTAGATCTTCTGGCTCTGTTTGTCCACCACAAGGGCGCTGCCGTTGTCGGGAAGCAGCACAAGATTCTCGGGAATCTTTGCCACGGCCGCTCCTGATGGTGGAGGAACCGAGATAAAAAAGACAAAGCATATCAGCCGCACCCATTGTTGACCGCAAAAAATACGTTTCCAATTCAAACTATTCATTCCCATATATTGATGATTCCAATTTGGACTTTATAATTAAGGATCGCAAATTTTATAAGCTGAACGTAATTCCTTGCCCTTTGACTCATCTACCGCGTTGCATCAAAGGCCCAATAGGCCTGCTATTGAGCCTTTGATGCGCCTTGTATATGAGCCGCCAGATTTTATAGATTGGTCGGCGTAATTTCTGTTCACCTTATTTCATCTGCAATCCTAAATGTAGCAACATCCAGATCCGTGTTTCTTGTTTCTTGTTTCTTGTTTCTTGTTTCTTGTTTCTTGTTTCTTGTTTCTTGTCTCTTGTCTCTTGTCTCTTATCTCTTATCTCTTGCTTCTTGCTTCCTGTTTCTTGTCCTTCCAAGATGGTCATAGGCCCCCACCGACGCCCTGCGCCCGGCAGAGGTCCGCATCAAGAAACCGATCTTCAAAAGAAAGGGTTCAACCACATCCACCAGGGTATCGGTCTCTTCCTGGAGGGTTGCAGCCACGGCCTCGATTCCCACTGGTCCCCCCTTATAAAAATCGATGATGGTTGTCAAATAGTTTCTGTCAAGAACGGTCAATCCGCTCTCATCGATGCCTTCCAGGGCCAGGGCCGATGTCACCGTCCCCCGGGTGACGGCGCCGGATGATTTCACCAGGGAAAAATCCCTGACCCGCTTTAAAAGCCTGTTGGCGATTCTCGGTGTGCCCCTGGACCGTTTTGCCAGTTCGGCGGCACCCCTGGTGTCCATGGAAACCCCCAGCAGTGAGGCCGACCGCTTCACAATGGTGACCAGCTCCTCACTGGTATAAAAATCGAGGCTCCTGAAGATACCGAACCGATCCCTGAGGGGGGAGGAGAGAAGTCCCACCCGGGTGGTGGCCCCCACCAGGACAAAGGGCTTCAGCCTGTACCGGTGGCTTCTCGCGTTGAGCCCCTTGTCAAACACAAAATCCACGGCAAAATCTTCCATGGCCGGGTAGAGGAACTCCTCAACGGTCTTGGGCAGCCGGTGGATCTCGTCAATGAACAGAATGTCCCCCCTGGAGAGGTTGGTGAGCATGCCGATCAGATCCCCGGGCTTTTCCAGCACCGGCCCCGAGGTGACGGTGAGGGCCCCGCCCATCTCATTGGCAATGATATGGGAGATGGTGGACTTACCAAGGCCGGGAGGACCGTGGAGCAGCACATGGTCCAGGGCATCCCCCCTTATTTTTGCCGCCTGGATGGCAATTTTAAGGGTTTCGACAGTGTCGGCCTGGCCCACGTAATCGGCAAACCCCCCGGGCCTTAACGAGACCACATCCCGGCAGTCATCCACGGGCTGTCTGGTGGAAGAAACCATCTGTCTGCCCGGTTCATCACTGCCGGAAGCGCCCTTGCCCGATGAAAACGAGAGAATATCGTCTTCCATTACTGGTCATCCCCCTGGTACACCTCATCAAAAAGCGCTTCAGCACTTGAAATGGATGGATTGCGTTTCATTGCCTTTGCCACAAGCTCCTTTGCCTCGGCAGCGGAGTGACCCAGTTGACCGACCAGAACCGAAAGCACCTGTTCCCTGAACGCCTCCTCTACCCTGTCAGGCGATGATGTCTGGGCATCACCGGTTTCATGGAAAAACCCACCGGCCTTTCCGTGCAGAGCTGCCACGATCTTCTGGGCGGTGCGCTTGCCGATACCCTTGAGGGTTGCCAGAAAATCCACATCCTCCTTTTCAATGGCCATGGCAATCTCACTGACGGATTTTTCCATGGCCTTGACAGCTTTTAAAGGGCCGATGGCATCCACTGTGATGAAAAGCTGGAAAAAAGCCTTTTCAGCCTGGGTGGTAAACCCGATCAACACCGGCTTTGGCTGACGTTCTGTCTGGTGAAAATAGATGTAAAGGGAAATTTGGGTTGACCGACCTGCCGTGGCGATTTCCCGGCTGACAATGCCGGGTAAAACCACCTCATATCCCACATCCCCGGCGAGAAGCAGAATCTCGTCCTGGTCCGCTTTGAGTATATATCCTTGAAGATACCCTATCATAATATCCTGAAACTTCTGTAATATCCAGCCATGGCCAGGGCCAGGGCATCCGATGCGTGAAAGGGCCGGATCGCCTCCTGGTGTTCCAGCAGGTTTCGAACGGCCCTCTCCACCTGGTGTTTGTCTGCCGTGCCTGATCCTGTGACAAGCTTCTTTGCCTCTCGCACGGCAATCTCCTCGACTCTGGCACCGGCCTTGCTGGCGGCCACCAGAATCACACCGGACACCTTTCCCAGAAGTACCCCTGATCCGGGAAACCGGTCAATGGTAAAAATATCCTCCACCACCACAAGATCGGGTTTTTCCCTGGCAAGAAAATCAAGGGTTTTCGAATAGATGCGGTCCAGGCGCTGGGACAGTTCCCAGGTTTTATCCGTGGCAATGCTGCCAAAGGCGTAGTGGGCGATTTTTCTTCCACTACCCGAAACAACCCCTATACCGGTACCTGCCAGCCCGGGATCCATGCCCACCACCTTAACCACGACGTTTGACCTTCCTTTTCAAACAGCGTACAAGGATCCCCCCACCACCGGTCAAGCCTTCTCCCGTCAATGGCGGCGCCCCGCCTGCTCAGTCGATCTTTTTCCGGGCAATCTTTGCCTCGCTGGTGTCTGGAAATTTCTTGATCAGCTCTTTTAATATCAGCCGTGAATTGGCTGTTTCACCGAGTTTTTCAAAGGCATACCCCTGTTTTAAAAGAGCCGCCGGCAGCTTGTTGCCCTGGGGGTACTTTTCAATGACAGCCTGGTATTCGAGGATCGCCTTTTCATACCATTTGTCCCGGTAATAACTCTCTGCCACCCAGAACCGTGCGTTGTCAGCATTTTCAGAATCTGGAAAAAGGGACAAAAACCGTTCAAATTCACCCCGGGCCTGTTCAGTCTTGCCCTGGTCAAGAAGGGATTTGGCATGCTTGTACAACTCCGGTTCGGAATCCGGTGCCCCATTTTCTTCCTTTTTTTTGCCCGGTGATGCTGCCCGGGTGGGTTCAAATCCCATATACTTTTCAAGCCGGATCAGCCGCTGGTAATTTTTGGACACGGCCGAGTCAATGCGGGAAAGCTTTTGTTTCTCCTCCTGGAAGGCCGACGTGCTGTAGCTGGCCAATTTGTGACGGGACTCCTCAATTTTGCCGGACAAAAGCCGCATCTCCTGCTTCATGGCCTCGACATCACTGCTGAGGTCGGCATATTTTTCACTGAGGGAGGTCCCCTTCACATC
>DATFJZ010000086.1:0-2335 GCA_035268945.1 Desulfobacteraceae bacterium
GGGAAAGTCCGGCCCTTTTACGATGGGGGCAATGTCATCAATGGAAGCATCGGGATTGTCCAGCAGGTGAATGCACCCCTTTGCCACTTCGGTGAGGTTGTGGGGGGGAATGTCCGTTGCCATACCCACGGCAATGCCTGCAGTGCCGTTGAGCAGAAGATTGGGAAGCCGTGCCGGCAGAAGTGACGGTTCCTGGAGCGTTCCGTCGAAATTGGGTTTCCAGGTGGTGGCGCCAAGATCAATCTCAGCCAGGAGTACATCGGCATACTTTGACAGGCGGGATTCGGTGTACCGCATGGCGGCAAAGGATTTCGGGTCATCCGGAGCCCCCCAGTTGCCCTGGCCGTCGAGAAGGGGGTATCGGCAGGAAAAGGGCTGGGCCAGGAGCACCATGGCTTCGTAGCAGGCCAGGTCTCCGTGGGGGTGAAACTTGCCCAGGACATCTCCCACAGTCCGTGCCGATTTCTTGTACTTTGCCGCGGCAGACAGTCCGAGTTTGCTCATGGCGTAGACAATCCTGCGCTGCACCGGTTTGAGGCCGTCGCCGATATGGGGCAGGGCCCTGTCCAGGATCACATACATGGCGTAGTTGAGGTAGGCCTTTTCGGCAAAGGCCTCAAAGGGGAGGGTTTCAAATCCCTCCAGGGCGGTTTCACTGTTTGTCTTCATTATTCGATCTCCTTGATGTCGCCCTTTGTCTCAATCCACCTGCGGCGGTCCGCAGCCCTTTTTTTTCCGAGAAGCATGTCCATTGTTTCAAAAACGGTTTTCTCGGCATCCCGGTCTTCACCGTCAACGACCAGCTGAACCAGCCGTCTCGTGTCCGGGGCGATGGTTGTCTCCTTGAGCTGGACCGGGTTCATCTCCCCCAGCCCCTTGAACCGCTGGACATTGATTTTGCCCTTTTTTTTTCGTCTCTGGAGTTTCTTGAGAATGGCTCTGCGTTCATCTTCGTCCAGGGCGTAGAAGACCTCTTTGCCCATGTCGATGCGGAACAGGGGGGGCATGGCAATGAAGATGTGTCCGTTTTTGACAAGTCCGGGGAAGTGTCTGTAAAAAAGGGCGCACAACAGGGTGGAGATGTGCAGGCCATCGGAGTCGGCATCGGCAAGGAGGCAGATCTTGTTGTACCGTAGTTTTGAAAGATCCTCGGAATCCGGTTCCGCACCAATGGCCACGGAGATGTCGTGGATCTCCTTTGATCCCAGGATCTGGGAGGGGTCGGTCTCCCAGGTGTTGAGGATCTTTCCCCGCAGGGGCATGATCGCCTGGAACCGCCTGTCCCTGGCCTGCTTGGCCGACCCTCCGGCGGAATCCCCCTCCACGAGAAACAGCTCACTCTTTTCCGGGTCGCTGCTGGTGCAGTCGGAGAGCTTGCCGGGCAGGGTGGGGCCGCTGGTCACCCGTTTCCGGGTCACTTTTCTGGCCTTTTTTATCCGGATTCTTGCGTTGTCAACGGCAAGGGCCGCCAGTTTTTCCCCGGCCTGGATGTTCTGGTTTAGCCAGAGGCTGAACGCGTCCTTCACCGCAGAGTTGACAATGGGGGTGCATTGGCGGGAGGAGAGCCGCTCTTTTGTCTGGCCGGAAAACTGGGCATCGTTGAGTTTGACCGAGAGAACAAAGGCGATGTTGTCCCAGAGATCCTCCGGGGCGATGTTCACCCCCTTGGGAAGCAGGTCCCTGAACCGGCAGAACTCCCGCACGGAATCCAAAAGCCCGGATCGAAACCCGTTGACATGGGTGCCCCCAAGGGGGGTGGCAATGAGATTGACATAACTCTCCCGCCTGTTGTCCCTTTTCTCTTCTGTCCAGTCGCAGGCCCAGGCAATGGCCGCTTCGTCGTTTTTGTACTCCCCGGCAAAGGGCTCATCAAAAAGGGTATCCTGGTTTTCAAGGGACTCCAGCAGGTAGGCCTTCAGCCCGAAGGTGTACTGCCACTGTTTTTTTTCATTGGTGGCCCTGTCGTGGAAGGTGATCAACAGGCCGGGACAGAGCACCGCTTTGGCCTTTAGCGTGTGCTTGATAACGGTTTTTGAAAAACCGGGGGTTTCAAAATAGTCCGCAGCAGGGTAAAAGAGAAGGGTGGTGCCTGTTTTTTTGGAACGTCCCCGTTCCAACACCTCCAGATCCCCGGTCTTGATGCCGTGTTTAAAGGTGATCCTGTGAACGGCATTGTCCCTGTGGATGGTGATCTCAAGGTGGGAGGAGAGGGCGTTGACCACAGACACCCCCACACCGTGCAGGCCCCCGGAAAAATTGTAATCCTTGGTCGAAAACTTGGCCCCTGCGTGGAGCTTTGTCATGATCAGTTCCACCCCGGATATTTTCTCAACGG
>DATFJZ010000087.1:0-3549 GCA_035268945.1 Desulfobacteraceae bacterium
TGGAGGCCTTTGTGGAAGAACACCCTTTTCAATTTTTCAATTTTTATGATATGTGGGAGAGCTGATCCCGGTCCAGGGCAGACGTCATCAGTGGGGGGGCAGACCAAAGATCTCCTCCATGGGGTGGCATGATGATGGGGAAAAATGGGAATGCGCCATAGAGCCCGGGGACTTTTTAGGAGAGAGAAATGAAAACAGACAACCAGGTGTGCGTCACCGGGACGGGATGCCTCTCCGCACTGGGTAACAGCCTTGACATCTCCATGGCAAACATGTTTGCCGGCAGACAGAATGTCAGGGTTCCGGAGAGATTTTCCACCTCCCACGATATCAAATACCCCGTCTTTGAGATCACCGAACCGTTTAAATCAGCGGAATCCATCGAAAACAGGGACCTGACCCTGACCGCCGGCATGGGCATTGCCGCTGCCTGGCAGGCGATGGACAACGCCGGCTGCACCCCGGAGTATTTCCGGGGAAAACGGGTGGGGGTCTGCATGGGCACCACCGTGGGCGCTTCGTTGAACAACGAGACCTTTTACCGGGAGTACCGCCAGGGCAAAAACCCCGATATGGCCCCCATACGCCGGTTTCTCAACAGCAACCCCGCCGCAGCCATTGCACGGGAGTTCCATGTGAACGGCCCGGTCCAGACCATTGTCAATGCCTGCGCGTCAGGCACCGATGCCATCGGCACCGGGGCGTTGTGGATCCAATCCGGGCTGTGCGACATGGTCCTTGCCGGCGGCACCGATGAGCTGTGCCGGGTGACCTACAACGGGTTCACCTCCCTGATGATCACCGACCATGAGCCGTGCAGGCCCTTTGATACGAGGCGTAACGGCCTGAACCTCGGCGAGGGGGCCGGCGTGGTGCTCCTGGAGAACACCCGGACAACAGACAACCCGGTCCAATGCCATGTCTCCGGATACGGTGCCGCCTGTGACGGCTACCATCTCACCTCCCCCAGGCCCGACGGGCTGGGGTTGAAAAAGGCCATGGCTGCGGCATTCAAATCCGCCGGCATGGTACCCGAAACCATCGGTTTCATCAATGCCCACGGCACCGGCACCCGGGACAATGACAGCGTTGAAACCCGGGTGATCCAGGAGATGATGCCCGACACCCCCTTTTTTTCCACCAAAGGATACACCGGCCACACCCTCGGAGCGGCCGGCGCCGTGGAAGCGGCGTTCTCCATTGCAAGCCTTGCCATGGAAAGAATCCCCAAGAGCATGGGGTTCACCGTCGGGGACAAAGACGCCGGAGTGTCCCCCGTCCAAGAGGAGACCAGGCTCTCCTGCCGGGCCGCCATGTCCCAGTCTCTCGCCTTTGGCGGCAACAATTCGGTATTGATCTTTTCTAAACAGGGATAAGGACGTCCAATGAATCTGCCTGTGCCGCTATTTTTAAAAACAGCCCCCATCAAGCGAACGGCCATCATCCTCGGGTGCGTATTGATTTACCTGGCCTGCCTTGCATGGACCGCAGACCTTCACCTGGACGAAAAAATCACCGCCATGCTTCCCGATTCAAACGAGCAGGCCGCCGATTTCAAGGCAATCATGGAAAACGTTCCCGCCCTTGAAACCCTGTACATCGATGTGGAGAACCGCCATGCCAGGGACAGGAACCAGTTTTACACGGCCGCCGATCTTGTATTTGAGCAGCTCAAGGACTCGCCCCTGTTCCTCGATATCACCTACCGCTTTTCCAGCGGAGATTTTTTCGATCTCATGGCCATGCTGGACAAAAAAAGGGGCGTCCTTCTCACCGAAGAGGATGACAACGCCCTCCAGGCCCGGCTGACAAAAGAGGAAATTCACCGTCGGCTTGTGGAGGTCAAACGAGAACTGCTCAACCCGGCAGGGCTTTTCATGGTGGAGAGGGCACGAAAAGACCCCTTTGATTTCAACGCCCCCCTGGCTGAGAAACTCAACTCCCTGAAAAACGAAAGAGCCGGTATCACCATCCAGGAAGGGAGGATCACCAGCAGGGACAACAACCACATCCTGATCCTGGCCACCCCGGCATTTTCCGCCGTTGACACCGAAAAAAGCAAAGAGATGATCGCCTTTCTCCACCAGGTGGGGCAGACCATTGAAAAGCGGTTCAACGGAAACATCACAACGGGCTTTTCCGGCAACCACATTGCCACCCACGACAACGCAACGGCCATCAAAGGGGATGTCAAGCGGGCCGTTTCCATCCTGGGAGCGGCCATTGCCTGCATGGGGCTGCTCTTTTTCCGGCGACGGGTGTTTATCCTTCTGGTCTTCCTGCCCACGGTCTTCAGCCTCACCGCGGCAGCGGCCCTTGTCGCGTCTGTCTACCCCTCTGTTTCAGCGATCTCCCTGGGATGCGGGGCGGTCCTCGTGGGCATCACCGTGGATTTCGGCATCCATATTCTCTTTTCCCTGGACAACTCTCCCCACAAGGGCCCGGCCAGGATCGTCCACGAGCTGAGACGCCCCATCGCCGCCGGGGCCTTTACCACCATGGCGGCCTTCACCTGCCTGCTCTTCTCCTCCCTGCCCGGCCAGAGACAGATGGGGCTTTTCTCCCTGGCCGGCGTCCTTTTTGCCGCCCTGTTCGCCTGTTTTCTTTTAAAGTATTTCATCCCCGGACCGGGCCGTCACCCCAGGGCACCGGTTGTCCCGTTGACGGCCCTGTGCGGCAGGCTCATCGGTTTCAGACAGAGGCACACCCCGCTTCTCATGGTCCTCTGCCTTGTGCTCTTCGTCACGGGCCTGTACGGACTGCCCCTGTTTGCGTTTGACGGCGACATCGCCTCCCTCAACCACCTGAGCCCCCGGGTCAGAGAGGACACCGACACCTTTCTGGAAACATGGGGCAAAAGCTCCCCTGCCGTTGTGCTGGTCAAGGGCAGAACCCTTGACAGGGCACTTCACCGCAACGACATTCTTTACCGGCAGCTGACCGCCCTGGAAAAACAGGGGATGGTGGGAGAGATTGCCTCCCTTGCCCCGGTATTGCCGTCACCGGAGGTCCAGGCGGAAAACCGCCGGCAGTGGGAGGCCTTCATGTCTGAAAAAAACAAGAAAAGGATTGAAAGAATCGTTGCCGGGGCCCTGCCGGAGCTTGGTTTTTCCCAGGAGGCCTTTGCGCCGTTTTTCTCCTCCCTTGACACAACACCCCATGGGATCTTTCGGGAGGATTTCCAGGACACCCCCCTTGAAAAGGTGATGAACGAAAAGATCATCGTTGAAAAGGATCACACCCTTGTCATGACCACCTTTCACATCGAAAAACGATCAGAGGTGCCGGCCATCGAAAAAGCGGTAAAGACCCGCCTGCCAGGGGCCAGATTTCTCGACAAAAAGAGCTTTATTGCCGGTTCCGCCCGGGTTGTGGCCCATGAATTCAAAAAACTGCTGGTATTTGCCGCCATGGGCATGGTGGTAAGCGTGATGCTCTTCATCAGGCCGGTCAAAGCCGCCGTTGTCACCATGGTTCCCGTGGTTTCCAGCATCATTGTCACCGCCGGTCTGCTTGGCCTCATGGCCATTCCGGTGAATCTGATCACCA
>DATFJZ010000088.1:0-4437 GCA_035268945.1 Desulfobacteraceae bacterium
GAGGGAGCGGCTGAGGTTGCCGGAAAAAAAGAGAGATACCTATGAGGCATTTTTCCGGAGCCCAACCTTTGAACGTCTCTTTGATGAGCTGATCGGCGATCATTTGACCATGAGCCAGATCATGCTGTTTCTTGGCAAAACCCCCAGGTCCACCACAGAAATTTCCACCCTGCTGGGATTGAGCCCCTCGGAGGTTTCCCGGCACATGAAGCAGTCCTCCCGCCAGGGCCTTGTCAGGTACGATGAAGCCCAGAAATGCTACGCCCCTGCCTGACGGTGACCAACCAACGGACTTGGCCGAAATGACGGCCAAGCCGAAGAAGAGAAAAAGGAAGCACCCATGGAGATTCAACGAATCGATGAAATCATAGAGAGCCACCAGTGTGAACCAAGCGCCTTGATCCAGATCCTGCTGGAGATCCAGAAGGAGAACCGCTGGCTTCCCAGGGCCGTTTTGGAGAGAATCGGCGAAAGACTTGCGGTGCCCATGACCCGGATTCAGCACATCGCCACCTTTTACAAGGCCTTCAGCCTGGTGCCCAAGGGGCGCCACCAGGTGCATATCTGCATGGGTACGGCCTGCCATGTCCGGGGAGCCACCCGGATTCTCGACACGGTGCAGGAGGCCACGGGCATCAATCCCGGGGAGACAGACCTGGATCTGAAGTTCAGCCTGGAAACGGTGAACTGCCTTGGCTGCTGCGCCCTTGGACCGGTGATGGAGATCGACGGCAAGACCCACGGCAAGATGGGGACCGCTGATACGGCGGATGTGCTGAAACGTTACGGGGCCTGAAGATCTTGATCATCACACCGGTTATGCCGCGGAGTTCCCGATGGAGCCGGCTCCGTGGGGCCTGAGGGGGAAACCGGGCAAAAAGATAAACCTTGATTTAGGATACGATTATGCCACAGATAAAAACACCTGCTGAACTGGAAACCCTGAGAAGTGAGATCCTCGCTTCACGGGACCCTGACAAACCGTGCATTACCCTCTGTTCCGGATCAGCCTGCCATGCTTCAGGCAGCAGCGATGTTGCCGAAAGCCTGGAGCAGGAGCTGGAAAAACAGGGGCTGAACCAGGAGGTGGATATCAGACGGACCGGGTGCCACGGGTTTTGCGAGAGGGGGCCCATTATTGTTATCTTTCCCCAAAAGATCTGCTACCTCCAGGTGACGGCTGAAGATGTGCCTGAAATCATCACCAAAACCATCAAGGAGCAGGGAATTGTCCACCGCCTGCTCTGTGATGATCCTGACATGGGGGACAAGATCGTCCATGAATCGGAAATTCCCTTTTACAAGCACCAGACACGGCTTATCTTCGGTTCCAACGCAAAGATCGACCCCACCAGCATGGAGGACTACCTGGCCATTGGCGGTTATTCCGCCCTTGCCAAAGCCCTCGGTCAGATGAGTGACACAGAGGTGCTGGAAGAGGTGAAACGGTCCAACCTCCGGGGAAGGGGCGGGGGCGGTTTCCCCGCCGGAAGAAAGTGGGAAGGGTCCCGCAACGCACCGGACAAGACAAAATACGTCATCGTCAATGCCGACGAGGGAGATCCCGGCGCCTACATGGACAGGAGCCTCCTCGAGGGGAATCCCCATTCCATCCTGGAGGGGCTGACCATCGGCGCCTATGCCGTGGGATCCCACGAGGGGTATGTCTATGTCCGCCAGGAGTATCCCCTGGCAGTGGAGAACCTCAACATCGCCATAAAAACCGCCGAGGAGTACGGTTTTCTGGGGAAGAACATCCTTGGCACCGGTTTTGACTTTGAGGTGAAGGTGCACCAGGGGGCAGGGGCCTTTGTGTGCGGCGAGTCCACAGCCCTGATGACGGCCCTGGAAGGGAGAGTGGGGGAACCCAGGCCCAAGTATATCCGGTCGAATATCAAGGGGTTATGGGACCGTCCCAGTGTGCTGAACAACGTTGAGACCTGGGCCAATGTGCCCCTGATCATCAACCGGGGAGCCGACTGGTTCAGCCAGTACGGCACGGAAAAGAGCAAGGGCACCAAGATCTTCTCCCTGGTGGGCAAGATCGTCAACACCGGGCTTGTGGAAGTGCCCATGGGCATGACCCTGAAGGATATCATCTTCAAAATCGGGGGGGGGATTCCCAATGGCAAGCAGTTCAAGGCCGTGCAGACCGGGGGACCCTCCGGGGGGTGTATCCCGGAATCGTTGCTGGACCTTGAGGTGGGGTTTGACGAGCTGACCAAGGCCGGCTCCATGATGGGCTCCGGCGGCATGATCGTCATGGACGAAGACACCTGCATGGTGGATGTGGCACGGTACTTCATCGAGTTTCTCACCGACGAGTCCTGCGGCAAATGCGTCCCCTGCCGGGAGGGGTTAAGGCAGATGCTGAAGATCCTCAACCGGATCACGAAGGGCAGGGGAAGAGAGGGAGACATCGAGCTCCTCGAGGAGTTGTCGGAAACAGCCATGGAGGCGGCCCTGTGCGCCCTTGGTAAGAGTGCCCCCAACCCGTTTCTAAGCACCCTGCGCTATTTCCGGGAGGAGTACGAGGCCCACATCAGGGACAAACGGTGCCCGGCCCTGGCCTGCAGGGAGATGATCTCGTTTTATATTGACCCGGACAAATGCCGGGCCTGCATGATCTGTATGCGAAAATGCCCTGCCGGGGCTGTGATCGGTGCCAAAAAAACCATCCATGTCATTGACCAGGAGAAATGCACCCGGTGCGGCACCTGCTTTGAGGTGTGCCCGTCGCGGTTCAGCGCCGTGGCAAAGATCTCCGGCGAGCCCGTGCCGGCGGACCTGCCCCGGGACCAGAGAACCATCATCAAAAAGAGACAAAAAAATGAATGAGATCCTTTTGCACATTGACCATCGAGAGGTAAAGGCCCGGCAGGGAATGACGGTCCTCGAAGCAGCCATCAGTGCGGACATTGTCATTCCCACCCTCTGCCATCACGAAAAGCTGGAACCCTATGGCGGGTGCCGGCTCTGCACCGTGGAGGTGGCATCCAACGGCCGGTCAAAGCTGGTGGCAGCCTGTGTCTACCCCGTTGAAGAGAACCTGGTGGTAAGGACCAGAACCGACAAGGTCGACCGGATCAGGAAGATGATCCTGGAGCTGCTTTTGGCCCATGCCCCGGACGCCTTTGACCTTCAGCAGCTGGCAAAGGAGTACGGGGCAGACAAAAACCGGTTCGAAAAAGAGACTTCCTTTTGCATTCACTGCGGGTTGTGTGTTAGGTATTGTGCCGAAGTAAAGCAGAAGCACGCCGTGGGGTTTGTGGACCGGGGAACCCACAAGGAGATCAGCTTTGTTCCATCCATTGCCGCCGAAGAGTGCTGGCAGTGCCGGGAGTGTTTTCCCCTCTGTCCCACAGAGGCGCTCCAGGCGGCCTATGTCTTGAGCACGGCCCTGTTTGCCGGCAATATAAAAAAAGAGGAGTAAACACCAAGGGTGAACCAGAAAGAGAAGACCAGACCATGGACAACCAACCGGTTTCCAGGGGGCGAGGGAAAACAGGAGACCCTTGAGCTCATCGGTGAGGAGCCCTTTTTGATCCGCATCGATAACAAACCCTATTCCGTTGTGATGCGGACCCCGGGGAACGAGATCTTCCATGCCGCCGGGTTCTGCCTTGGAGAGGGAATTGTGGATTCGGTGGCGGATTTCGCCGCCATCGGGTATTGCAGCGATACTGATCCCAATGTGGTGGATGTCCGCTTGACCTCCCAACGGCGGAAAAAAATTCCCGATCTGCTGGAACGGCGTGGATTTGTCAGCCACACCAGCTGCGGGATCTGCGGCAAGGAGATGGTCAATGACCTCTACCAGGTGTTGAGCTCGGCAGAGAATGGCTTTAAAGTATCCCTTGACGCCATGTTTACCTGTATCAGGGCGCTGGCAAAAAATCAGCAGTACTACCAGAGAACCCGGGGCTCCCATGCAGCCCTGCTCTTTGACCATGATCTGGCAGTGATCGCCTTTGCCGAGGATGTGGGCCGGCACAACGCCCTGGACAAGGCCATCGGCAAGGCCTTCATGGACAAGACCCTGTCAGGGGCGAGTATTGTGGTCCTGTCATCGCGGATAAGTTATGAACTGGTGCAGAAGGCGGCCCGGGCCGGGCTGCCAGTGATGATTTCCAACTCACGGCCCACGGCCCTGGCCGCTGAAATCGGCGAAGGGCTGAACATGACCCTGGCCTTTCCCGCCGGGGAGGATGAACTGATTTCCCTGTGTGGTGAAAACCGGATCATCGCATAGACCATTATTGTTGGCACGCTGCCCATGGCGGTTAGATGAAATAGCCGATTAAGAGCCCCCAGAGCTTGCCCTGTCAGGAACATTGAGAACCAAAGGAGATAAGACTTTTTGCCCTGCCAGGCGTTAAGAAGCCAACGGCCACCCGCAAAGCGGGTGGTTTGCCCTTCCAGCCGGGGCTGGAAGGG
>DATFJZ010000089.1:0-5356 GCA_035268945.1 Desulfobacteraceae bacterium
TTTTCCAGGGCAAGGCCGGCCCTGGCAGACTTCACCTCTTCGGCGGCCAGTACCGCTTCCAGCTGTTTTCTGCCCGTATCGGTCAAGGCAAGCCTGTTCTTGAAATCCAGAAGGCGCATCCGGGTCTGTATGTTGCGCTGCATCGCCATATCCACACTGTTTTCGGTGGCAAAAGAGCCTTTTGTCAAGGTTTTCAGCCTCTCAAGCTCCTTGTCCGAGACCCTGACATCTTTTTCTGCCAGGGCAATGGAGGCCTTGAGATTGAGGATCTTTTGATCCAGGCGGGCAACGTCGGCCCTTGCCCGCCTGACACTGGCCCTGGCCATTTTTTCATCGAGTTCATAGGCTCTCTGGTCAATTCTGGCAATCAAGGACCCTTTTTCGATAACCCCACCCTTTTCAAAACCGGGATGCAAAAAAGTCACTCGACCGGGAACCTCTGCTGAGAGGGTAACGCTTTTCCGGGGAACCACGGTTCCATAGGCCTGGACTTTCATTTCCCTGGTTTCAGGCATCACTGTGATCACATCTGCCGCGGGGACTGCCTCGACACGGCTCTGTTTTTCCGGCCCGGATTTCAGGGTGAAGAGAAAAAACGCCACACCGGCCGCCGCAGCCAGAACGGCCATGGATCTTGCACTCCTGAACAGAAAGCCCTTTTTCATTGGTTTTGCCTCCAGAAAGTTGCCGTCCAGCAGCATCCGGCTGGACATGAAGGGTTTGGGTCATCCCCATGCTGTGCAAACGACATTTCCGACGTCATACAATCTGCAGAAAAAAAAGTCAACGCCACGGGCAATGCCCCATTTCCATGTTTGCGGTTTGGTTTCTCCTGTGGTAGGATTAAAAAAGGGAGCTTGATCATAACATCGGCCGCCCCATCGGCCATCCGGGGGTGGGGTCAGGCCTGCGTTATTGTTCTTTTGTCAAAGGCCTGTGTTTAAAGACAAATTTAAACAAAAGTATCAATAACGCAGGCCTGACCCCTTTGGCCCACCAAATGTGACGAGTGGCCGATGTTATGATCAAGCCCAAAAAAGGTTTTTTCCTATAAAACAGCTTTTTAACAAGGAGGGCATTGACGATGAAACTTGAAAAAATTCTCAACCCGGTAGACGGATCCAACCACTCCGTTCGCGCCACCGAATATGCCGTTGACCTTGCCAAACTCACCGGCGCATCCATTGTTCTGCTTCACTGCCACAGAAAATTCCCCGTAATCCTGGCAGAACCCCATTTTCAAAATGCCATCAACACCATCATGAAAGAGTCCAATCACCTGATCCAGCCCTTTGTGGATCTTCTGGAAAAGAGCGGTGTCTCCTTTGAGACGAGAATCCTGGAAGGATCGGCAGGAAGGCTGATTCCCGAGGCTGCCTCCATCGAAAAAGCCGACATCATTGTCATGGGCTCCAGGGGGTGCTCCGATCTGGAAGGGCTGATCATCGGCAGCATTGCCCATAAAGTGCTTCACGGAGCTGGCTGCCCTGTTCTGGTGGTAAAATAAAAAAGGCCTTGACCCCGTTGCCCACGAACCAACGGATGTCACCGAAGTTATGATCACGCCCAATAAAAAAGGGTGCAGAAAAAAGCTGCACCCTTCTACACTTACCGATGATCCCGGCGGTCAAAATCCAGGGGGATGTTGACAGCCCGGGTTCCGTTAAAGCTCTTTGACTTTATCGGTGAGTTCCGGCATGAACTCAAGGATATCCGCCTCAATTCCCACATCGGCCACCTGGAAAATCGGGGCTTTGGGGTTTTTGTTCACGGCAACGATAAAGGGGTTGCCCTTTACGCCGCCCATGTGCTGAAACGATCCGCTGATCCCCATGGCCATGTAGACCTTGGGCTTGACGGTGAGACCCGAAGTTCCCACCTGACGGGATTTCTCAAGCCACTTGGCATCCACAATGGGCCGGGAACAGGAGACAACCGCCCCCATGGCTTCTGCCAGCTCTTGGGCGACCTCGATGTTCTCCTCTTCCTCGATGCCCCGGCCAATGGAGACAAGGACATCGGATTTGGTGATGTCCACCTCACCGACTTCGGCTTCGACGATCTCGAGGAACCGCCTCCTGGTTCCAAGATCCCCTGCCTCGGATGATTTGTCAACCACAGTCCCCCCTGCCGAGTTCTCCGGAGCAGGCGTAAAGGATCCGGGGCGTACAGTGATCACCGCACCGGAGGAGAGATCACAGGTGACATGGCAGCTCACAGCCCCGCCAAGCTCCTGACGGACCACCTTTAACAGGGCGTTGTCAACCCCTTCAAAATCCACGGCATCGGCCAGGAAGGCGGAATCCATTTTGATGGAAAGTCCGGGGGCAAGGTCCATGCCAAAGGTGTCATGGCCGACAAGAAAGATGGCATCCTTGGGCAGTACACTGCACAGGGCCTTTCTCACCACCTCGGCGTTGGGGTAGGCAAGGTCGCTGCCGTCAATCTTAACCACCTCTTTGTAAAGGGAGGTCATTTTCTCGGCAACCTTGTCAAGGTCAGGGCCGGATCCTGTGACCACGGCGGTCACGTCGGCACCGGCATCGATCTTTTCTGCAGCCGAGAGATATTCAAAGGCAATATCTGCAGGCTCTCCGTTTTTATGGGGTATGTATGCAAAAATCTGAGTCATTATGAAAGTCCTCCCTTGGCCTTAAGTTTCTCAATAAGCTTTTCAACGATCTCGTCGGTTGAGCCTTCAAGCATTTCAGCACCGTCACCAAGGTCTGGAACAAAGTAGTCCACACGCTTGACCTTTGCCCCGGCATCGCCGACAGCTGCCGTATCAACCCCAAGGTCTGCCGCGCTCTTTACGGGGATCTCCACCTTTGCCACCTTTCTGATGCCGCGGATACCCACATACCGGGGTTCATTGATACCGGTCTGGATGGAGAGAACACAGGGCAGTTCTATCTCGTTCATCTCCTGGTTCCCCCCCTCGATCTCCCTACCGACCTTCAGGGTCTTTTCGTCGGAAACATCGATCTGGTTGACCAGTGAGGCATAGGGCAGGTCCATCATGGCGGCCAGCATTCCTCCCACCTGGGCGGCCCCCTCATCGGCCTGGGCACCGGTGAGGATCAGGTCATAACCGCCCTTTTCCGCCTCGGCCTTGAGAATGGATGCAATGCCCTTTCCGTCTGATCCCTCAAAAGCGTCATCGGAGAGGAGGATACCATTGTTGGCTCCCATGGCCATTTCTCGGCGGAGAACCTCTTCGGATTCATCATCGCCCACCGTAACAACGGTGACGCTGCCGCCCACTTTATCCACTATCTGAATGGCCTCTTCCACCGCATAGTTGTCCCACTCATTGACCGAATAGACCAGATCATCACGATCAAGATCGTTACCGGCACTGTTGAGCTCAAATTCGTTCTCAGCAGTATCGGGAACACGCTTGACACAAACCAAAATTTCCATTGCTACCTCCTTGATTCAAACTTAAAAATTACAATCCAGGGCTGTTCGCCCGGATTTCATATTGGTGGCTGTTTTTAGCCCTCAACGCTGCATAAAAATCACCGTCAACAGGACGGCTCAATGGTTTTTTGTACAGCGCCAGGGGAAACGCTGGTAACCGTAAACAACGGAAAAAAGAGCCCCTCCTCTTTTTTCCGGACAGCTGACAAACCCGTCAGACGGGCATTCAGGCGAGATGCTGGGCAACGAGCTCGGTGAGATCGAGAGCCTCGATCTCTCCCTCCCTGCCCGCCACCTTGATGGCATCCTGGATATTGACCAGACAGAAGGGGCAGGCCGTGACAATCACATTGGCCCCGGCTTCGGCAGCCATGTTCACCCGGAGGACGCCCATTCTTGTCTCCTCTTCGGGTTCATAAAACAGCATGAGCCCACCCCCGCCGCAGCAGAAGGAACGATCCCGGCTCTTTTCAAGCTCAACCCGGTTGAGGTTCTTTATGGCATCCAGGGCCTGACGCGGATCTTCGTAGAGGTCGTTGTGGCGGCCAAGGTAACAGGGATCGTGGTAAACATAAACTTTTTCAGGCGAAACGGCCGGCTTGAGGGTCAGGGCCCCGGAACGGATCTTCTCGGCAATGACCTGGCTGATGTGTTTCACCTCTGGGAGGCCCTTGTAATCGTTTTTCAACGCGTTAAATGCGTGGGGATCCGCCGTGACAATACGCTTGACACCGGATGCGGCAATGGCCTCTGTGTTCTGCTCTTTGAGATCCTGGAACAGCATCTCCTCGCCGAATCTCAGCACCTCGTTGCCGCTGTCCTTTTCCTGCTTGCCAAGGATACCGAAGTCCACCCCTGCCTTTGTCAGGATCGTTGCCGTTCGCTGGGCAATGGTCTTGATATTGTCATCAAACGAGGTGATGCTGTCCACGAAAAAGAGGGTGTCAGCGGTTGTTTTCTTGTCAAGGACCTTGACCGTGCACTCCTGGGCAAACTCCTTTTCACCGGCCCAGTCTGCCCGTTTCTTCTCCATGGTTCCATAGGGGTTTCCACGTTTCTCAAGGGCCTTGAGGGGCTTCTGCAGGGACTGGGGCACCATGCCTTCATCCACCATCCCCCTTCTCAGATCAACCATTTTGTCGATGTACTCAATTCCCAGGGGACACTCCTCTTCACAGGCCCCGCAGGTGGTGCACGACCAGATCTCGTCTTCGGTGTAGATATCCTCGACAAGGAGGTTGCTCTTGTAAATCTCTCCGGACAGGGGATAATTTTTAAAGATCAGATCCCGGGCCTTTATGGTGATGAACCTCGGGGAGAGGGGCCGGCCAGCGGCATTGGCAGGACACTGGTCCGAGCACCGTCCGCAGTCGGCACAGGAGTAAAAATCCAGCATGTGCTTCCAGGTAAAATCCTCAAGCTTTTTCACACCAAAGGATTCAAGGTCATCCAGCTCTTCTTCGGAAACACCGTACTTGACCGGCTTGATATTGCCCTTGTCGATTCTCATGAAAAAGACATTGAACAGGGAGGTGATCACATGGAAATGCTTGCCCATGGGCAAAAAGCATAAAAAGAAGAAAAACGTCAGGTCATGGATGTAGTACATGGCGATGTGAATACCCTGGAGTGTCCCCTGGGAGGCATCCATGAGCAGTCCCCGGAATATCCAGACAAGGGAGAGGGGGGCGAGAAACTCGCTGTGACCGGTCTTGGATATTTCCGCTGCGGCATGGGACGCTTCGAAAAGGCTTTCCGAGATCATCAGCGTTGCAATGAGCCCCAGGACAAACACCGCCTCTGCGGTGTGATCATGGCCGTATTTTGCAGGCACCTTGTACCGTTCAGGCTTTATGATCCCCCGCCGGAAAGCGGCCACGACACAGGCAACAAGAACGGCTGTTGCCGCATAATCCTTGAAAAAATTGTACAC
>DATFJZ010000090.1:0-5399 GCA_035268945.1 Desulfobacteraceae bacterium
AAATTGTGTGCCGGCGAAAGAGTGTGCAGGAGATCATCGATCTGGTTTTGTCGGAAAGCACCACCACAGGGGTGAGGTGCCACGAGCAGCAGCGAATGGTCCTGGCAAGAAAAGAGACGTCTGTTCAGACAAGGTTTGGCAGGGTGCGGGCAAAAAAAATTACCGCTCCCGATGGCACCGACCGGCTGATGCCGGAGTTTGAGGCGTGCAGGACCATTGCCCAACAGAAGAAAATGCCGTTAAAGGATGTTTACCACCAGGTATGCCTTGACATGGATCGGGGCAGATTATAAAAGAAGGAACTTATTGAACAATAAACAAATTACAAATTACAAAAACCAAACCCCGAAGCTCTTTTAGTCGAGGTTTGATCACTGTTCTATTGAAATTTGAAAATTTATACTAGGGTAGTATCAAAAGGCTGTGAAAACTTATGGCTAAGGAGTTCATCTTCAAAATAGACAGGAACACGCTTGTTCTTTTTGCGGCAACCGGCGGGCTGGCAGGGAAAATCCCCTTTGCCCCTGGAACCTTTGGGACCCTGGTCGGGGTTCTGCCGGTTCTTTTGATCCACTGGCTGGGGGCGGATCTTGAGACCCTTGCCGTTGTGGTTTTGATTCTTGGAGCCGTGTGGGTGTCCCAGGAGGCCGAGGTGATTATCGGCCAGAAAGATCCCGGCGCCATTGTGATCGATGAAATTGCAGGATACGCCGTAGCCATGGCCGGCATGCCGGTGAATCTTTACACCCTTGGTGCCGGTTTTTTGATTTTCAGGTTTTTTGATATTGTCAAGCCGCCTCCTGTGAGGCAGTTTGAAAAAAAATTCACCAGGGGGCCGGGCATTGTGCTGGATGATATCGCAGCAGGGCTGCTCACCGGCATTGTGTTACGGCTGATTTTCTAAGTGACATTGTTGCCTGGAAGACCGCCGACGGCCCTTTCATCGGGGAAATATAATTTGGGGAGAGTGTTTACAGATGGGGAATGAAACGGAAAAGGAAAAAGCCGTAAAAACGGCCATGGGTCAGATCGAACGTCAGTACGGCAAGGGCGCCATCATGAAACTCGGGGGCAGGGAAGTCCAGGCGGTACCTGTGATTCACACCGGTTCTCTTGCCCTGGACAAGGCCCTGGGGGTGGGCGGCCTGCCCAGGGGAAGGGTGGTGGAGATCTACGGCCCTGAATCGTCGGGCAAGACAACCCTGGCCCTCCATGCCGTAGCAGAGGCCCAGAAAAAAGGGGGCATTGCGGCATTTATCGATGCCGAGCACGCCCTTGACGTCTCCTACGCCAAAAAGCTCGGCGTGGATTGTGATGAACTGCTGGTCTCCCAGCCCGACACGGGGGAACAGGCCCTGGAGATTGCCGACATGCTCGTCAGAAGCGGTGCCGTTGATATCATGATCGTCGATTCCGTGGCCGCCCTGGTGCCAAGAGCCGAGATCGAAGGCGACATGGGGGATTCCCACATGGGGCTCCAGGCACGGCTCATGTCCCAGGCCCTGAGGAAACTCACCGGCACCATCGGCAAGACTGGAACCACCATCATCTTCATCAACCAGATTCGGATGAAGATTGGAGTGGTGTATGGCAATCCCGAGACCACCACCGGCGGCAACGCCCTTAAGTTCTACTCGTCGGTGAGGCTGGAGATCAGAAAGGCCGCTGCCATTAAAGAGGGGCAGGATATCATCGGCAACCGCACCAAGGTGAAGGTGGTCAAGAACAAGCTGGCCCCGCCTTTCAAAAATGTTGAATTTGACCTGTTGTACGGCGAGGGCATATCCAGGACCGGTGATCTGCTGGACATGGGGGTTGAGCTGGAAATCGTTGACAAGAGCGGGGCGTGGTACTCCTATGGCGGGGAGCGCATCGGCCAGGGCCGGCAGAACGTAAAGGTCTTTTTGAATCAGAATCCCGACCTGTTTGAGAAGATTACCGCCGAGGTCAGGGAAAAACTGGGGCTTGCTTCCATTGAGGCCGAAGCCAGGGGTAAAAAAGAAGAGAGCGAAACATAACAGAGGAGTTTTCCATGACAGGTAATGAAGCACGCAGGATTTTTATTGACTATTTTGAGAAACACAACCACCAGAAAGTGAGAAGTGCCTCCCTGGTGCCCCAGGATGATCCCACTCTCCTCTTTGTCAATGCCGGAATGGTTCAGTTTAAACGGGTGTTCACCGGGGATGAAAAAAGGGACTACTCCCAGGCGGTGACTTCCCAGAAATGCGTGCGTGCCGGTGGAAAGCACAATGACCTGGAGAATGTCGGTTACACGGCCAGGCACCACACCTTCTTTGAAATGCTGGGAAATTTTTCTTTTGGCGATTATTTCAAGGAAAAGGCCATCGCCTTTGCCTGGGATCTTCTCACCAATGGATACGGGTTTGACCGGGAAAAACTCTGGGTGTCGGTGTACCTGGACGATGATGAGGCCTATGACATATGGCGGGACCAGGTGGGAGTGCCCGAAGAGCGCATCGTCCGTCTGGGCGAGGAGGAGAACTTCTGGTCCATGGGGGACACGGGTCCCTGCGGTCCCTGCAGCGAGATCCACATCGACCGGGGGGAACAGTTCGGATGCCACCGTCCTGACTGTGCCGTGGGGTGCGAGTGCGACAGGTACCTGGAGCTGTGGAATCTCGTGTTCATGCAGTTTGACCGGGATGCGTCCGGCAGGATGACCCCACTGCCAAAACCGAGCATTGACACCGGACTGGGGCTGGAGCGGATCATCTCCGTGCTCCAGGACGTGCCCACCAACTATGAGACCGATCTGTTTGTTCCCATCATGGAGCGGGTGGAAGAACTCTGCGGTAAAACCATGAAGGCGTCCAGGGAGACCGAGGTTGCCATGAAGGTGATTGCCGATCACAGCAGGGCTGCGGCCTTTCTCATCTCCGACGGGGTGCTTCCCTCCAACGAGGGCAGGGGGTATGTGCTCCGCCGTATCATGCGACGGGCTGTCCGGTACGGCAGGAACATCGGACTCACCGATCCCTTCCTCCACATCACCGTTGAAAAGGTGTTTGAAATCATGGCAGAGGCCTACCCTGAACTGACCGAATCCGCCGCCTTTATTCTCAATGTGGTGAAAAACGAAGAGAAGAAGTTCTCCGAGACTTTGGATACCGGCTTGAAGCTGCTCACCGAAACCCTGGCAGACATTGAACATCAGGGGGAAAAAGAGATCCCGGGAGATGTGATCTTCAAGCTCTACGACACCTTCGGTTTTCCCGTGGATATCATCACCGATGTGGTCAAGGACCGGGAGATATCCCTTGACATGGAGGGGTATCAGCGGGCCATGGAGCAACAGAAAGAGCGGTCAAAAAGCACAAAGAATTTTGCCGGCATTGGCGAGGCCTTCAAGGGGTTGACCTCCATGGGTGTGAAAACAGAATTTGTCGGGTACGATTGCCTGACAACCCGCTCCACCATTCTCCTTGTGGTCAAGGAGGGGAGGGAAACCTCCTCGGCCGTCCAGGGGGACATGGTCGAGGTGGTTACGGAAAAGACCTGTTTTTATGCCGAATCCGGCGGCCAGGCAGGGGACGAGGGGATGATTCGCTCTGACAAGTTCACCATCCGCATCGAGTCAACGGTTTCAGATCCGGCGGGCAGCATCCGGATTCACCGGGGAACCGTCGCATCCGGCACCGTTGAAAAAGGGGACCCGGTCGACCTGCTGGTGGATCGCCAGGCACGGGGGGCAACGGCACGGAACCATACGGCCACCCACATCCTCCACGCCGCCCTGAGAACGGCCCTGGGCGACCATGTCAAGCAGGCCGGTTCCCTGGTTTCCAAGGATCGGCTGCGGTTTGATTTTACCCACTTTTCCGCCATTGAGAGGGAGACCATTGTCAGCATCGAAGAGGAGGTGAACCGGCGCATCATGGAGAACGCTCCGGTGGACACCCGGCAGATGGAAATGGACGAGGCGGTGAAGTCCGGTGCCACGGCCCTGTTTGAAGAGAAATACGGCGACACGGTGAGGGTGGTCTCCCTGGGGGAGTTCAGCAAGGAACTCTGCGGCGGTACCCACACCTCTCAAACGGGAAATATCGGCCTGTTCCTCATCATTTCCGAAGGGGGTATCGCCTCGGGAGTGAGACGGATTGAAGCCATGACAGGCCAGAGAGCCCTTGCCTGGCTCCACGAACACATCACCGGCCTTGAACGGATTGCAGGCCTTGTCAAGGGATCCAAAAAGATGGCTCCGGAACGGGTCGAAGCCCTGGTCGCCGAGAAAAAAGTCATGGAAAAAGAGATCCTCTCCCTCAAGGCGAAGATTGCCTCCAAGGCCGTTGATCGCATTGACGATGCCATCAAAGAGATCGACGGGGTCAAGGTGCTGGCCAAACGGGTGGAGATCGAAAATCCCTCCCAGTTAAGGGACCTTGCCGACAAGTTTAAAAACAGGATCGGGTCAGGGGTGGTGCTCCTCGGTGCTGAATCAAAGGACAAGGCCCTGCTCATCGCCGTTGTCACCGATGATCTCACCCACCGTTTCCAGGCCGGTGCCATTGTCAAGAAAGCCGCAGCCGTGGTCGGCGGCGGTGGCGGCGGACGGGCCGACATGGCCCAGGCCGGGGGATCCAAACCCGAACACCTTGAAAAGGCCCTCGCATCGGTTTATGAGATATGATCGGTTATTTTGTCAGACGGTTTTTTCTCATCATTCCCACATTCGTCGGCATTACCATCATGGTGTTTGCCATCACCCGGTTTGTGCCGGGAGGCCCCATTGACAGGATCATCTCCAATGCAAGGCAGATGCAGGCGGCCTCGTCTTCTGCCGGTTCGCTGTCAAGCAACGCTTCGGCCGGGGCAGGCCAGCCCCTGTCTGAAAGCCAGATCCAGATGCTCAAGAGTTACTACGGGTTTGACAAACCCGTGGTGATCAGCTACTTTTCCTGGCTTGGCAAGGTGCTCACCGGAGACCTGGGCCATTCCACCCGGTACTACGATCCGGTCTGGTCCATGATCAAGGAGCGCATTCCCATCTCCCTCTACTTTGGCCTGCTCACCATGGTGCTGGTTTACGGGGTGTGCATCCCCCTGGGCATGGCCAAGGCTGTCAAGCACAAGTCCGGGTTTGATAACATCTCCTCGGTTGTAATCTTCGTTGGGTATGCCATCCCCGGGTGGGTGGCCGGGGTGATGCTGCTGGTGGTGTTTGCCTCGAACAACGACATCTTCCCCCTGGGGGGGCTGGTGTCGGACCTGTTTGACCAGATGACCCTGGGGGAAAAAATCGCCGACATTGCCTGGCATACGGTTCTGCCCCTCTTCTCCTATGTGATCGGCTCGTTTACCGTGATGACTTTGTTGATGAAAAACACCCTCATGGACAACCTGGCCTCGGATTATGTGAGAACGGCCATTGCCAAGGG